>DATDRI010000237.1:0-11830 GCA_035291825.1 Vicinamibacteria bacterium
ACGGTTTCCGACGAAGCCCTGGTACGGGTAGCCCCGCATGGTGTTGTCACCGCCGAACCAGAAGAAGTCGGGATTGTCTCCAGCACTGTGAAAGCCCCGAAGGCGCAGCGCCACCAGGCTCCCCGATGTCAGCTGCAGGTATTTACGGAGATCGGCCTGGAAGGTACGTCGCGCCAGGAAGGGCCCACCCGGGGAGACCGTGGCACCGAGCAACATGGTGCTTCCCGCCAAAGGTCCGAAGTTCCGAAAACGAGTCGTCTCGGTAACGAAGGAGACGCCGAGCGGAAGAATCGTCCCATTGGGAAAGCGCCTCTCCAGAGACTCCTGAAACGCCTCGAAGACCGCAGGATCAAAATCCTCGAAACAGAGCCCTCCCGCGATATCCGGATCGAGACAAGGATTCTGGAAATTGGTCCGCTGGCTGATGATGCCGGTGTGGAACTCGAATCGCCGGAAGCGATCGAGCGGATAGATCCCGGCGAAGCCCCCGCCGCTCTGTCTCAGAGTGGCGATCTCGCCTTGACGGCTGAATAGGTTGAGCGGTTGTCCAATGATGAAAGGATTCGTGAAGAAGAAACTCGTGGTATCGAACCCGGAGACGGCGTACTGCAGCCGGTGTCCGAGATTGGTGTAGTTGCCGACGTAGTTGCGGAACTCCCGGATCGACAGGGCGAAGAAGCTGAAGTTCTGATCGCCCAATACGTCGGTAAAGGTGATTCCGGTGCCTCCGAAGAAGCTCCCGTCACTGTTGACGCCCACCGCGATGGGTGGTGCGCCGGCAACGAACAGCTTCTCGAAGGTCGCCTTCTTTCGCTTGTTCTCCGGAATGACCTGATGGAGGACAGGTGGAACGAAGTCGATCACCGGCCCTTCGGTGCGAATGATCTGGTCGGCGGTGATCTCCTTGACGGGCTCGTCGAGGCTCAGGCGGTAAAGACCGTACTCACCCTTGTAGTAACTGGTGAAGAGTAGCTGTTCCTCGCCCGCGTCGTCCAGTACCACCGCCGGAGCAAAGTTCCCGCCCAGCGTGTCGGTGTATTGAATGATGTCTCTCGTTTCCAGGTCGAGCGAGCGGAGGTTGAATACCTCGTCGTCCTCATCGGAAACGTGGAAAAGGAGATTGCCGTCGGTGGAGAAGGTGGGGGCGGCATCGTCGTACGGGCCGAACGTCAGCTGCTCCTTCTCCCCGGAATTATCGAGCCGCACGCGGTAGAGCTTGTCGTGCCCGCTGATGCGCCGAGCATAGTAGAGCCATTCGCCGTCCGGTGATACCAGCGGAAACTTGTCAAAGAACTCGTCCTGAGTGACGTTCGTCACCTCCTCGGTCACCAGGTCCATACGGAATATGTCACCCACGCCATCCTGGAGAGCCGAGAAATAGACGTACTTGCCGTCTGGAGAGAAGCTCGGAAAGGCGGCACCATCCAGCAGCATCTCGTAGCGGCGATCGACCTCGGCGGTGAGAACGTTCACCATGACCAGCGCACGTCGCTTGCGGTACCTTCCGAAGAAGCCCACCTGCTGGCCGTCGGGTGTCCACCCCAACGCCGCTCCCAGGAATGCATCCTGGCCAACCAGCGGGATGTACTCGAAGTCTCCGCTGTACCCGGGAGTCAGATTTCTGATCAGGGAGCCGTCTTTGCTCGAGATGAGGACGACGTCCAGCTCGCCTTCCCGCCGGTTGTAGCTCAGAACCGCCACCAGCTCGCGGGAGGGGGAAGGGGCGGCGGTCAAGGCCGCCACCCACTTTCCTTGACGCCGCTGATCGGGGGCGTAGTCCCGGCTGTAGTCGGTAGGAAGCTCTTTGTCCCGATAGGGCTTGAAACGCTCCTTGAGCCATTTCCGAAACTGCCGGTCGAACTCCTCGGGATCCATCCGGAAGGATTGCTGATAGACATCGTCGCTGACTCCTCCCACCACCGCTCGGCGGAGAGAGAACAAGAACTGACGTACGCCTTCCTTCCCGAACCGCTCCTCCATGAACTCGAAAATCGCATGACCGAAGTTGTAGGGAGCTCGGGAGAACTCCATGTTGAGCTCCTCCAGAGTCGGGATCTCGTCGGTGACGGCGGCGTCCCGGATCATCATCAGATCCAACGCATCCCACTCTCCAGTCATGTAGTCGGAAAGTCCTTCATCGACCCACAGGGGTACCGAACGGCGGACCAGCGAGCGAGGAATGATGTCGAACTCGAAAATGTGCGTCAGCTCGTGAATGATGAGCTCTTGTAGCTTGTCAGGCGGCTCGTCGATAGGAAGGACCATGCGATCTCGGACCGGTTCCGCGAACGCCAGTACCCCTTCCGGCACTTCCGAGGGGAAAAGGTTCGTCTGGGCGAACTCCGAGAACGTCTTGTAGAGGATGAGAGGAATGGGGAAGGAGATCTCGTGCTTGAGCTCGTTGGAGACCCGCTCATAGGCGCTTTCCGCATAACTCACCACACGGCCCAGGTGCTGTTCGAACTCCGGGTAGTAGTACACCTCGAAGTGCGGCGAGCGATAGACCTGCCAATTGGGATGGTCGTACTTGACCTTGTTCTTTCCGTAGTAAGGCCTGAATTGGGCCTGCTGCGCGAGAGCGGAGCCGCTCACCAGCGCCAGGACCAGTGCCGCGCCACTGATTTGTCCGATGCTTTTTCTTATTGTGTCGGTCATTGCATGCCTCGCTGGATCCACCAGGTGATAACGCCAACCAGCGACATCAATGACCACCGCGCTGGTTATGGGTGACTACGCTCTCTGATACCTACCACTCACCGCAAGAGAATGCGGGTTCCTCGGAACGTCTGGGGGCTCAATATGCTCAGGAAATTAGGGAGCAAACGGTCCATCAGCTCGAAGTAAGACGACAGGGCGGAGGTTCTCTCTTCCTGACCGTAGATGACCTCCTCGGTGAATCGCTCGCGATGAATCGATCTTCCGGTACGACCATCGATGAAATAGAACTCCGCCGCCAAGACGTAGCCGGTCCTCTCCTGAAAGTTGGTGCTGCGAACGAGCCGCGGTCGGCCGTAAGCGTCGCGCACATAGCGATCACCCCGGGCAAAACCAGAGCGCGCCTCAGAACTGAAGGTGAGTCGACCACTCACGATGAGCGGCTGCTGATACTCTTCACCGATCTTCCGCCAGTACTCTTGGTCGACTAACAGCTTGTCCTGCTCCATGTCGATCCACTCTTGCCTCGAGATCTCTTCCTCCCCCTCCTTCCTCGCCTCCTCCTCCAGCCGCTCGAACTCCTCAAGCTTCCCGCTTTCCTTCAGCGTGGTTTCCGAGAAGTCTCCCAGCGGCGGCACCTCGGCTTCGATGACTCGTAGTTGGGAACGGGTTCTCAGCTGGTTGCGCAGAAGACGAACGGTTTCCTGGTCCAGATCCAGATCCTCGGTAGTTTGGGTGACGAAGCTCGCCACCAGGACACGGTTGAAATCAGAAACGTCGAGTTTGGCGGATATGGGAACCTCGATGGGAACCTCGTAGTAGCTCGTGCAGGAAACGACCGTGGCGGACAAGACCGCGGTCCCCAGCGCCAGGGCCCCGGACTTCATTCTGACAGCAATCGTGGAGATGATGCTAAGGCGTGCTGCCCCCGTCCTTCCTCTTCCTCTTTTCATAGGCTTCCCTGAAAAGCTCGTAGTTCTGGCGGATGTACACGTTGTTCGTATCCAGCTCCAGAGCCCGCTGGTACTGCTCCTCGGCGAGATCGAACTGACCCGCTTGCTCGTAGGCTACTCCGAGATTGTTGCGGGCGCTAGCGTTCGATGGGTCGAGCTCCACCGCCCTCTGCCATCGGTAGACCGCCTCCCGCCACAGGCCAAGGCGGGCGACGTCGATTCCAAACTCGACTTGCTTCTTGGATAGGTCTTCGGGCTTGGTGTCGGCAGACAGCGACGAGACAGCGGATGCGAGGGAGAGTGCCAAGATGAACAGAAGTGTCTTCGATCGCAACCGCTGCAGCTGCATAGGCGTTCCTTGCTCGGGCGGTCCAACGTACAAGAGTGCCAGAGTTCACGGGGGCAGGCCGGCCCGTGTATGTTATCTCAGCCCCTTGACCCCACGCAAGCACGGGATGGATTCCGAGGCGGCTACCCCACTCTTTTTCCGTCTCTTCTCAGTAGGGCCGTGGCTCGCCAGCCCACCAGGGGGGTGCGCCTCGGCGACGACTGGTTCACCACGGGAAAACGCCAAACGATGGGCCTTCCATGACACGCTCCATGTCCCCACCGGTCAACGAGTCTCTCGTCTTCGCTCTAGCCCTCGCCCAGGCCGACGGGGTCCTGCTCCGAGACAAGGTGGAGCTCGTGCGCCGGTATGGCACTTACCAGAGGGCCCTCCCCCATCTGGCGTCGCCGGTCCCGCCGCAGGTGATCAGGCAAGCGGAGAGCGAGTATCGAAACGCGACGCGCCAAGGGTTCTCGCTCCTCGGCCTCCTCTCACCGGACTACCCGAAACTCCTCAGCACCATGGAGGACCCGCCACTGGTGCTCTACGTTTGGGGTCGGCTGGCCGATGCCGACGAGTGCGCCATGGCGGTCGTCGGTTCGCGGCGAGCCAGCGCCTACGGCGTCGCGGCATGTCACCGATTGGCGGGGGCGCTGGCGCAACGCGGCGCCACGGTCGTGAGCGGATTGGCGCGCGGCATCGACGGGGTAGCGCACCGAGCCGCCCTCGAGGCCGGCGGGCGGACGATTGCGGTACTGGGCTCCGGTCTCAACCGCATCTATCCTCCCGAGCACCGGCGACTGGCGGAGACTATCTCGAAGAATGGGGCGGTGGTGTCCGAGCTCCCGCTCGACAGTCCCCCTCTTCCCGGTCACTTTCCCATGCGCAACCGCATCATCGCCGGGTTGACCTTGGGGACGATCGTGATCGAGGCGGCGGCGCGCAGCGGCTCGCTGGGCACCGCAAAACATGCGCTGGAGCAAAACCGCGAAGTGTTCGCGGTCCCCGGCTCCATCGACTCTCCCACCACGCAAGGCGTTCACCGGCTCATCCAGGAAGGTGCCAAGCTCGTCACTTGCGTCGAGGACGTCATCGAGGAGCTCAGGCCCGAGGTCCGGGATCGACTATCGGCCAAGCCGCTCGGCGAGGACCCGGAGGGAGTTGCCCCGATACAACTTGTAGAAGACGAGCAAATCGTGTTCAATAGTCTACGTAAAATCGGCACAGCAGATAGTGACCAGTTGGTCGAACTCGCCGGGATTCACCCGTCGAGAGTCAAGGCGGCCCTGGCGGGACTGCGAATGAAGAACGTGGTCGGCTCATTGCCCGGGGGTTTCTACTGGGCCAAAGATGGTGGGAGCAAACAAAGGCCTGAATAGCTTGTATAGGCTCCCAACGGACCTCCCTCGGGATAAGACTTGCACGGGGCGCTAGACTAGGATTATGGCGAAATCGCTGGTTATCGTTGAGTCGCCTGCCAAGGCGAAGACCATCAACAAATTTCTAGGTCGAGACTATCTCGTCAAAGCCTCCATGGGGCACGTCCGGGATCTACCGAAGAGCAAGCTGGGCGTCGACGTCGAAAAGGGTTTCAACCCGATGTACGTCGTCATTCCACAGCGCAAGAAGGTACTCACCGAGCTCAAACAGGCGGCGAAAAAAGTCAAGGACATCTATCTCGCGCCCGACCCGGATCGCGAAGGCGAGGCAATCTGCTTCCATCTGGCGGAAGAACTGAAGACATCGAAGAACAAGATCCACCGCGTGATGTTCAACGAAATTACCAAGAAGGCGATTCAGGACGCCTTCAAGAATCCGGGCATCATCGACCAGAAGAAAGTAGACGCCCAGCAAGCCCGCAGAGTGTTGGACCGCTTGGTTGGGTATCAGCTCTCCCCTTTGCTGTGGGAGAAGGTGCGCCGAGGGCTTTCCGCCGGACGCGTGCAGTCGGTTGCGCTCCGATTGATATGCGATCGCGAGCGGGAGATTCGCGCTTTCCAGTCGGAAGAGTACTGGTCGGTTCACGCCGAGCTCCTCGGCCAACAGCCACCTTCCTTCACCGCCAAGTTGGCCAAGATCGACGGCAAGGCCGTCGATCTCAAGAACGAAGAATCGGCACGAGCCGTCACTACCGAGCTAGAGAAGCTCGAGTTCACGGTCGCCGAGATCACCGCCAAAGAACGGAAGCGCCACCCGGTGCCCCCGTTCATCACCGCCAAGCTCCAGCAAGAAGCGGCACGGAAGCTCGGCTTCACCGCCAAACGGACGATGATGGTCGCCCAGAGACTCTACGAGGGCATCGAGCTCGGCGAGGAAGGGCCCATCGGTCTTATTACCTACATGAGGACGGACTCCACTCGGGTGGCCAATGAGGCGCTGGACGAGGTGCGGCAGTACCTTGGCGAACGCTTCGGCCAGGAGATGGTCCCCGCCAAACCCAACATCTACCGGAGTAAGAAGGGTGCCCAAGACGCGCACGAAGCCATCCGCCCGACATCCTCGATGCGCGATCCCGACGCGATCTCCAACCACCTGGATAAGGACGAATACAAGCTTTACAAGTTGATTTGGACTCGATTCGTGGCCTCCCAGATGCCCCCCGCCGTCTTCGACGAGACGGTGGTCGATATCAAGGCGGGACGCTACGACCTGCGGGCGCGCGGCTCGGTTCTCAAGTTCCCGGGTTTCCTCAGCCTCTACGAAGAAGGCAAGGACGAAGAGTCGGCCAAGAAAGACCCTGACGCGGATGACGCTACACCGAGCGAGACGACGGGTAAGCTTCCCCAACTCGAGGATGGGGAACGGCTGAGCCTCCAATCGGTGAAGCCCGAGCAGCACTTTACGCAGCCCCCGCCTCGTTTCACCGAGGCCTCGCTGGTCAAAGAGCTGGAGGAAAAAGGTATTGGCCGGCCGAGCACCTACGCCCAAATCCTCTCGGTGCTCCAGTCTCGAGATTACGTTCAGAAACAGGAACGCAAGTTCGTTCCCACCGAGCTCGGTCTTCTGGTGACCGACCTGCTCACCGAGAATTTCGCCGACATCATGGAGGTGGAGTACACGGCGCGCATGGAAGAGCTTCTCGACGAGATCGAGGAGGGCCGCGCCAACTACATGACGACGATCGATGACTTCTACAAGAAGTTTCGCAAGGACCTCGACCAGGCCCAGGCCAACATGACCAACGTGAAGGCCCAGGAGATCCCCACCGAGGAAGTATGCGACAAGTGCGGCTCCAAGATGGTTATCAAGTGGGGTCGTTTCGGGCACTTCCTGGCGTGCTCCGCCTATCCGGAGTGCCGGAACACGCGAGAGGTTCAGAACTACAGCGTCGATGGCTCCGCCGATCCCGACTCCTTCGAAGGAGAGACCTGCGAGAAATGCGGCAAGGCCATGGTGCTAAAGAAGGGCCGTTACGGGCAGTTCCTGGCGTGCTCCGCCTATCCCGATTGCCGAAATACCAGGCGCATTCTTCGCGGCAAGGATGGAAGCGTGGCGACCAAGCCGGACGTACCGCTCGAGGAGAAGTGTCCTCGTTGTGAGAACCATCTGGTCATCAAACACGGCCGTTTCGGCGAGTTCACCGCCTGCAGCAACTACCCCAACTGCAAATATATCAAGCAGAAGGAAGTCGGCGTCGGTTGCCCGCGGGAAGGCTGTGGGGGGCAAATCGTCGAGCGACGCTCGCGACGCGGGAAGCTCTTCTATGGTTGCGGCAACTATCCCGACTGCGACTTCACCTTGTGGTACAAACCAGTGCCCGAGCCCTGTCCGGAATGTGGCACCCCTCTGCTCATCGAGAAAACCTCGAAGCGGGACGGGCCCTATCTCACTTGCTACAAGGAAGACTGCAAGTTCAAACGCACCACCGCCGAGGCGAGCGCCTAAACGGTTCCTTATTTGGGGTCTGAATGCAGCACGTCACCGTGATCGGGGGCGGGCTGGCGGGAGTGGAGGCAGCCTGGCAAGTTGCCAGGTGGGGCGTTCCCGTTCAGCTCTTCGAGATGAGACCCCGCCGTCAAACCCCGGTTCACCGCACCCACCAACTCGCCGAGCTGGTTTGCAGCAACTCTCTCCGTTCGGATCGCCTGGAGACTGCCCACGGCCTTCTCAAAGAAGAGATGAGGCGGCTCGGCTCGCTCATCATGGAAGCGGCGGCGGAGGCCAGGGTCCCGGCTGGCTCGGCGCTGGCGGTCGATCGTGAGAGCTTCGCCGCCTGGTTGACGGATGCCGTCGAGCACTCCCCCCGCATCACCCTGCGGCGTGAGGAGGTTCCCTCGATCCCAGAGGAGGGCGTGGTGGTGGTGGCCAGCGGACCTCTGACGTCGGCAGCCCTTACCCAATCGATCCATCGCTTCACCGGTACGGACAGTCTCTACTTCTACGACGCGGTGAGCCCGGTTGTGGAAGCGGACAGCATCGATATGTCCAAGGCCTTTCGGGCATCCCGTTACGGCAAGGGCGGCGAGGACTACATCAATTGCCCGATGAACGAGGAGGAGTATCGCCGTTTCTATGAGGCGCTCACCTCCGCTGACCCCATGGAACTGCACGACATCGACCGTGCCTGCTTCTTCGAAGGTTGCCTACCCATCGAGGTGATGGCGCGACGTGGATACGACACCCTGCGCTTCGGACCGATGAAACCGGTGGGACTGGTGGATCCTCGAACCGGAAAGCGCCCCTTTGCGGTGGTACAGCTTCGTCAGGACGACCTGGCGGCAAGCCTTTACAACATCGTGGGCTTCCAGAACCAGCTGAAGTGGGGAGAGCAGCGAAGAATACTGCAGTTGATTCCCGGTCTGGAAGGGGCAGAGTTCTCTCGATTCGGGATGATCCACCGCAATACCTATATCAACGCGCCGGCGGTGCTGAAACCCACCTTCCAAACCCGTCGCCGACCCGATCTCTTCTTTGCCGGCCAAATCTCCGGAGTGGAAGGCTACACGGAATCGGCCGCCTCCGGGCTTCTGGCAGGAATCAACGCGGCGCGATGCGCGCGGAATCTTTCGCCGCTGGTGCCGCCCCGCTCTACCGCACTGGGTGCGCTGGCCTTTTACATCTCGCATTCCAACCCGAACAACTACCAACCTACCAACATCGCCTTCGGACTCCTGCCTCCGCTCGAGACCGAGATGAGGAACAAGCGCGACCGCAAGCAGTCGATTATCCGCCGGGCGCTCGCCGACCTGGATGGCTTCATCGCCCGAGCTACTGAAGACATGATACCGCTCGCGGCTTCCCTCCCGGCGGGGCGTGCCACCGGCTCCGTACATGCTTGAAACCCAGCAGGCCTTTCTCGACGATCTCCATCACCGCCGCGGCGCTTCTCCTCACACGGTGAAGAGCTACCGCAGCGACCTCGACGAGTTCCTTCGTTTTCTTGTCGACGAATGGGGAATGGAACCCGGGAAGACGTCGCTTCAGGACGTCGACGTGCTGACCCTGCGCGGGTTCCTCGCCCATCTGCACGGCAAGGGCACCGCCCGATCTTCCATCGCCCGCAAGCTCGCGGCGTTGCGCACATTCTTTCGTTTTCTCACCCGGGAAGGAATTCTCCAAAAGAACCCGGCCCGCTTGATCTCGACTCCCCGGCAGGAGAAGAAGATTCCGGGACGCCTGGAAGAAGAGGAAGTGGCCAGGCTTCTCGACTGTCCGGATAACGCCACTCCCCTCGGCCGACGGGATCGGGCGATCCTGGAGCTCATCTACGCGACCGGCCTGCGAGTCAGCGAGCTGGTGGGCCTGGACGGTAGCTCGCTCGAGCTCGATGCCCGGCTGGTGCGTGCCAGAGGAAAAGGGCGAAAAGAGAGACTCGTGCCGTATGGCGAGCCGGCGGCGGACGCGGTCGATGACTACCTCCGGGATCGCGGGGAGCTGGCGCGACGCGGACCGGGAACCGATGCGCTGTTCTTGAACGCCCGCGGCGGTAGACTCACCGTCCGGAGCGTTCACCGGCTGGTGCGAAAGTACTTGAATCAGGCGGCGCTACGTTCCGGTCTCTCTCCCCACAGCCTGCGGCACGCGTTTGCGACGCATTTGCTGGAACGAGGAGCCGATCTCCGGTCGATCCAGGAGCTTCTCGGGCACGCCAGCCTCTCCACCACCCAGAAGTACACCCATCTCACCACCGCCAAGCTTCTGGAGGTTTACCAGAAGGCGCACCCCAAAGCATGAGCCCGCCGGAACCGGGACGTCAGAGCAACTTCCCGGCCGAGGCGAAGGCGAGAATCTCACCGGCAGACTGGAAGCGCTCGCCGGGGTTCTTGGCAAGGCAGAGGAGCACCAACTCCTCCAAAGGCACGGGAATCTCTGGTCTTTCTTTTCGCAGCGGAGGAACCGGCGAGTAAAGATGCTGCATGACGAGGTTCCCTCCGGTGAAGGGGGCATGGCCCACCAGAAGCTCGTAGAGGGAAGCTCCCAGGGAGTAAATATCGGATCGAGGATCGGTTTCTAGCGCGCGCGCTTGCTCCGGTGACACGTACTTCGGCGTGCCGGACATCGAGGCGTTTGCCTCCAGCTTGTCCTCACCGGAAGCCAACTGAGCGAGACCGAAATCGACGATCTTCACCCGATTCTCAGTGGTGAGCAGCATGTTGGACGGTTTGAGGTCCCGATGCACGATGCCCTTGCGGTGCGCGTGCTCGAGAGCCTGGCAAGCCGAGACCAGCAGATGCATCGCCTCCGAGATCTCGAGCCGCTTCTTCCTGCGCAGAAGGCTGGCGTAGTTCTCGCCCTCGACGAGCTCCATACAGATGAAAGGCTGATCGCCCTTGAAGCCGATGTCGAAGACGGTGATGATGTTGGGATGGTTCAGCGCCGCCGCGGCTCGTGCCTCTCCCAAGAGCTGCTCGCGGGCCTCGGGGCTTCGAGCCAGCTCACTGGAGAGGACCTTATAGGCGACTTGCCGCTTCAGCAGATGGTCGTAGGCCACATAGACCGAGCCCATACCCCCCCGGCCCAGCATTTTCTGCAGCTCGTAGCGGTGTCCGTTGGCGGCAGGGTCGCCGCCCGGCGCGGAGGCGATCTGGCCCGTGCTACGGATGGCGTCCTCTCGACGCTCTTCTTCGCCGATCCGCTGCAACGCCGCGGCTCGGCGTTTATCGGCATCGTGGAAATCGTATTGAACCGCCATGATTCTGTGAAGGAGGTCGGCGGTCTTCTGGAGCTCCCCTAATGCTTCATAGGCTTCAGCCAGCACATCCCAGAGTCCCAGATTGTCGGCCTGCACGTCCTCCTGCCCCAGCACCATCTTGAGCTTCTCGATCGCCAGCGAGCTCCAGCCCCGACGGACGAATAGCCGCGCCAGTTGAACCACCGCCTCTTGATAGTTGAGGTCGTCGGCAGTTACCTGTTGTAAATAGTTCACCATTTCCTGCTCGGAGTTCATCTTCGCCGCCGCCTGGGCTGCCTCGAAGTAGCGGCCGGACTGGGCAAAAAATTTCGCCGCCAGATCGAAATGGCCGAGCTCTGCCCGGATTTCCGCCGCCCGATCGAATTGCTTGGCGTTCTCGAAGAACGCGGCGGCACGCGCTTTGTCGCCGGCTCGCACCGCGGCGTCGGCTGCATTGGCAAAGGCACCGACACCCTGATAGCACTCCGCCGCCCGCGCGAACTCCCCGGCGTTCTCGAATAGCTCTGCCGCCCGCACCGGATCTCCTGCCTTCAGAAAGCATTCGGCAGCGACCAGCCCGTTGCCCAGGGAAAGCTGGTGCTCGCCCTCGAGCTCGGAGGCGGCTCGCTGATCTCCTACCTGAGCGTACATCTCGGCGGCTTTGTGCATTTGACCGCACTTGCGGTAGAGCTCACCGGCCCTTCGGTGCTCTCCCAGTTTCTCCCATACCGAAGCGGCGAGGCCATGCTGGCCACCCCGCTCCAGAGTGGCGGCGGCTCGCTT
>DATDRI010000238.1:0-4688 GCA_035291825.1 Vicinamibacteria bacterium
CGCCGATGAACCTCCAACGATCGGAGAGTGGGAGGTCGACCAGCCCATAGCCAGCCATCACGTCCTGACCCGCGGCGTAGGTATCGGTATTGCGGGTCTCTTCCCGGAGCTCGAAGACCGGACCGATGTTCTGGGGAGCGAAGAGCTGCTCGGGCGGAAGGGACAAGTCGACCCCGACGGTGTTGACGGGACGAAACCGGAACCGCCGCGAAGAGAAATCGCGATCGCGAGTGGTGAAGGCTGGCCCGAACTTTACCATGGCCGGCAATCCGCCCCACTGCGTCATGAAAAAGCTCCAATCCGCTCCCAGGTCATAGATCTTTTCGTCCAGGGTATTGAACATCCGGAAGCCACTCTGCGACTCGTCGGCCAAGACGAAGGCGTCGCGACTCGGGTCGAACTCGTAGAGGACCTCGCGGAGATCCGGCTCGTCCCGATCGGATCGAGAGCTGGCGAAGTGCCAATCGAGCCGGCTGTTGGCAAGAGAGGGAAGGTAGTGCTCACCGGCCACCTTGTTGGAGATCACTCCCTCTTCGGTCCAATACAGGCGAGAGTCGCGAATGTCGGTGCGGATGTCACTGTTGAATCCCTGGAACAGGCGGGTCTCGTTCTTGCTGTTGTGTGAATAGAAGTTCTCGAAGGACAGTACGCTATTGGGATTGACTTGATAAGAAAGGTTGCCCACCACGCCGATGGTCGCTCGGTTAGCGCTGACGGCGAAGCCGTAGTCGTTTTGTAGGACGATCTCGCCTCCCGTCCCTCCGCCCACCTTGTAATAGTTCTGCTCTTCCTCCGCGAACTGGTTGCGGTAGTTGTAGGTAAGGCTGACCACCGCCCCCCATTTTTCCCAGCCGTTGCCCCACATCACGCTGTAGGACTGGTCGGGCTTGGCGCTCCCCACCCGCGGGTCCCAGACGTTGGCGAAGGACTGACCGAACTCCTGGATCTCCGCGGCGGTAAAACCGCGTCCGGTGACGGCGCTTCCCCTCACCACCCGCTCGTCGGGAATGACGCCGGGAAGAGCACGTGTCCCGTCGTCGAAGGTGAACCAATCCAAACTCCCTCCCGGGTAGGTTCCAAAATCATTGAAAGTGGTCTGAAGATTGCCGCCCTGACTGACGGAGAAGCGGAGCTGCATCTCATCGGGAGAGCGGATCGGCTCGATCTGAACCAGGCCGCCCGTGAAATCCGCCGGCTTGTCCAGCAAATAGGTCTTCTGCACCTGGATGCTATCGATGAGGCCGCTGGGGAAAAGATCCAGAGGAACGACCCGCTTGTCGGGCTCGGTGCTGGGCAGGACCGCCCCATTGAGCGTGGTGTTGCTGTAGCGCTCGCCGAGCCCGCGGACGAAAACGTACTGGCTTTCGACAACGGAGAGCCCGGTGACTCTCTGCATGGCGTCCGCGGCGCTCGAGTCGGCATTGACCGACATCTCCTCCGCCGAGATGTTGTCCGCGATGGCATTGGCTCGACGTCGCACCAGAAGCTGGGCCTCCTGCGTATTGGTCTGGACGTCGATCGCTTGGGCGATGACCGTTACCTCTTCCTGGAATTTCTCTAGCCCCAGGACAACGTCCGCCTGCGCGACGCGGCCACTCGCCACTTCCACCTCAATGACCTTCTCCTCATAGCCCGAGAAGGTCACTTTCAGTCGATGCGTGCCGGTAGCGACGTCGATCTCGTATTTGCCGTCCAGGTCGGTGTAGACGATCTCCCCAGTGGCGATGAGCTCCACCGGAGCCATAGGCAGGGTCATACCGTTGTACTCATCCAGGACGCGACCCACCAGCTTGCCGGTCGCAGGTGCTTGGCCCGAACGCGATTCGGCCTCCGAGGACTGGGCCGCCTGAATCGTGTGGGCGCAGGCAAGGAGGGTAATCGCTAACGCCAGTGAAATGGACCGCGCTGATACTTCCATAGCTAACAATCTCCTTAAATTTGCGGAGCAGTGTCTGCCAGGAGGGTTTTCGCCGGGATGAACCGATCGTTAAGATCGCGTTAATTCGCAAGAAGAGTGGTTGCTTGGCGTTAGGAAGAGAGGGGGGCTAGCCCCGACTGGCGGCGAGGTGCGTTTCCGGCGGCTATTGGGCCATGGGGAGGTAAACGGAGAACGTCGAGCCTTGCCCGACTTCGCTTTCGACCTGGATGCGGCCGCCATTGGCTTCGACGAGGTGCTTGGCGATGGCGAGGCCCAATCCGGTGCCTCCCACCTCGCGAGAACGTGCCGCATCCACTCGAAAGAACCTCTCAAAGATGCGTTCTTGTTCGGCGGATGGGATCCCGATTCCGGTGTCGGAAACCGCGATGCGAACCTGATCGCCGGTGACGTCCGCACGCACCGTGATCTCCCCGCCGGGTGGCGTGTACTGCACGGCATTGTCCAAGAGATTTTGGAGCACTTCTCCCAGCGAATCGCTATCCCCGCTCACTGGAGATAGCCCGGGGAGGTACTCCACCTTCAGTTTGAGACGCTTCGCTTCTGCCTTGATACGCGCGGTCTCCACGCAAGGCTCTATCAGGTCGGCGACCGGAAAGGACCGGCACTCGAGCTCGAGCTTTCCCGCCTCGATTCTGGAGAGCTTGAGCAGATCGTCGGTCAACCGCCCCAGGCGGGCCGCGTGGTCCAGGATGATCCGGAGGAACCGCTCACTGTTTTGCGCATCATCCTTCGCTCCGACCAGCAGCGTCTCGGCGAAACCTTGGATCGCGGTGAGTGGCGTTTTCAGCTCATGCGACACATTGGCGACGAAATCACGCCGCACGCGCTCCAGCCTCCGGATCTCGGTGATGTCCAACAGCACCAACACCGCGCCATTGGCGATCTCGTTCTTGACCGGAGCCGCCCTGAGCACAAGATGACGGCGGCGTGGGGACAGAACCACTATCTCCCCCTCCACGGTTCGCTCCTCCGATACCGCCGCCTGGCTAAAGGCGAGGACTTCTGACTGGCGGGTGACTTCCACCAGAAGACGCCCGGTGCATTCGGTGAGGCCAACCGATAGCGCCTCGCAGAAAGCCCGGTTGCAAAATCGAATCCGTTGGTCGGCCCCCACCAAGGCTATCCCCTCCGACATACTGGATAGAATGGCGGTCCAGCGGTTACGCTCTTCGGTCAAGTTACGTATGCTCGAGTCGAGCCGGGTGGCGGTCTCGTTGAGCGCTTCGGTGAGCTCTCCGATCTCGTCGCGGCTCTTGCCCACGGGTAATGGCTCGAAATCGCCCTCCGCCACCCGGCGAGAAAAGCTCTTCAGCCGTTCCACCCGACCCGAGAATCCCCTGGCGAAAAGAAACGAGAGCACGCTCCCCAGTATCAGAGCGACGAGCGAGACGGTGGCGATGGGTCGCCGGACCTGGGCGATCGCTTCGTTGACTTGAGCGAGGGGAAGAGCCAGTCGAAGAACAACAGGAGATCGATCGTCCGGCCGGTAGCGGACCGCGAGATAAACCAAGTCGCGACCGACGGTCTCGCTGAAGCGGGTGGCCCGTCCCTCTCCGGACGCGAAGGCCTCCTCTATCTCGGGTCGGTCGGAGTGATTTTCCATCCGACCAGGATCCTCGTCCGAGTCGGCGAGCACCGTTCCATCGACGGCGATGACGGTCACGCGCGCGCCGCCTCGAGCCAGCCAGGATTTCCACGACTCCAACTCGACGGGATCATCGAGAACGAGCGGGCGCGCCTGCGCCAGCTTGACCAGCGATTCCAGCTGGTTGAAGGCGGCCCGCAGGGAGTTCTGCTCGATCTGCCGGACCGTGACCACGTACACCGCCAGCAACCCCAAAAGAAGAAGAAGGAGGTAGCTGAGGCCCAGCTTCCAAAAGAGTCTATGCTGCACCGGACTCGAATAGGTAGCCAGCGCCCCGGAGCGTCTTCAAGTAGGTCGGATTCTGGGGGTCGGCTTCGATCTTTTCTCTTAGCCGACGGACGTAGACGTCCACACTTCTCGGCGTCACGAACCGCTCGGTCCCCCAAACGCGGTCCAACAGTTGATCTCGGGTGAAGACTCGATTGGGTTTGGACGCCAGGAAGTAGAGAAGACGAAACTCCAAGGCGGTTAGCGAAATGGGCTCACCATCCCTGACCACCCGGTAGGAACCGGGGTCGATGTGAAGGTTCCCGACCTGAAGCGGTCGGTCCTCAGGGCCAATCGGCTCCGTCCGGCGAAGAAGAGCCCGTATGCGGGCCACCAGCTCGCGCGGGCTGAAGGGCTTGGTCACGTAATCGTCCGCACCCACTTCCAGCCCGATCACCCGATCCATCTCCTCACTGCGGGCCGTCAGCATGAGAATGGGCAGTCGTTTCAGGACCTCGTCACGCCGGATCTCCTTGCAGACCTCGAGGCCGGAGAGCTTGGGCAGCATCAGGTCCAACACCAGCAGATCGGGCTGAGATTTCCGGACCTTCTCCAGGCCGGCGACGCCGTCGCCCACCGCCGCGACCTGGTACCCCTCTTTGGACAGGTTGTACCGGACCAGCTCTACGATGTCTGGGTCGTCCTCGATGATCAGGATGCGCTTCATGAGAATCCCTTCGGCCAATCGGGAAGCCGATCAGGCTACCGCAGAAGCCGGGTCCGCGCTAGCGACGTCTCGACCTCCGCCCCGGCTTGGAGCTCGATTTCGCCGACCTGCCGGGGGCGGAAGCGGAACGCCCGCGTCCGAGCGCGGGCCGGAGACCCTCGATGGCCAGA
>DATDRI010000239.1:0-4000 GCA_035291825.1 Vicinamibacteria bacterium
CCCGGTCCTGTTGAAGTCGGCCATCAATTCCGGTCGCGGGCACCTGGTCAATGTCTCTTCCGATGGGGGTTACGTCGCCACCCCCATGCTCCTCCTGCCTCAGGCGCAGGTCAGCATGCTCATCATCCTGCCGGAGCTGAAGCACTCGGTGAAGGCGGAGGCCGTCGTCACCTGGGAAAACCGCGGGACCGTGCAGCGAGGCGGACTCCCCCCGGGCTATGGTGTGCGTTTCATCAAGCTCCCCGAGGAGACGGCCATCAAAATCAGAGAGCTCTTGGAGACCGCCGCGGACCCCACGCCGACCATGCCCTTGGGAAAAAAATACAGTGACTTCTTCTTGACCGAAGAGGTTCCGGACGGCCCCCCATTTCCACTACGGGAGGAATCTCTCCTCGCCCACGCTCCCGATGCGCCCGGCATTTTCGCCTTGTCCTACGACCGCGCACAGGAAGTCTTGGTGGGCCGGGCCGATCAGAGTCTCCGGGCAACGCTCGCCCGCTTCGTCGGCGACTACGCTTATTTCTATTTCGAGGTCATCGAGGACGCGACCGAGCGGTTCTACAGCCAGTGCAAGATGTTTCACAGAATGGGCGGGGACCGAGGTCAGCTGGACAATTTAGAGCACCCTGTTGCACCGGTGACGTCCGGACTGGAGTGCCCGGTCTGCCTTTCCTCGAAGCGTCAGTCCCCTCGACCCGCCTGAGCCTTCCTAGCGGCTGGCCAGGCCACCGGCCGTCTCGCCTCCGTCGATGGTAAAGACTTGCCCGGTGATGAACGCGGCATCATCGGAAGCCAGGAACGCGAAGAGAGCCGCGACCTCCTCCGGTTGGGCGTGACGGCCGAGTGGTATCTTTTCGTTGACCCTCTGCAGGGCTTCCGCGGTGTACTCCGCCCGTTGCATGGGGGTGAGAACGTAACCCGGCGCCACCGCATTCACCCGGACGGTGGGAGCGAGCTCCAGTGCCACCGAACGCGTCAGCTCGATGACCCCCGCCTTGCTGGCGTTGTAGTCCGCGTAGTAAGGGTAGCCGAACAGGCCGTTCGTCGAAGCGGTGTTCAGGATCACTCCGCTGCCTTGCTCCATCATGTGGCGCGCCGCGGTCTGAAGCACGAAGAAGCTTCCGGTGAGATTGACCGCCAGGATCCGATCCCACTCGGCGGGCGTTATGTCAAGAAAGGCATGGCGGATACTGATGCCCGCATTGTTAATGAGAACGTCGACGCCTCCCATGAGATTCACTGCCCTCGCGAAAGCAGAGTGGACCTCTTCGCGGTTGGCGACGTCACAGACCAGTGCGCCTGAAAGATCGGGTAGCTCCCCGGCCATCTTCTTTCCGGCCGCCTCATCCCGATCGAGAATCGCGGTGCGTGCTCCTTCCTCCAGGAAGCGGCGCGCCGTGGCGGCCCCGATGCCGCTCGCGCCGCCGGTCACCAAGACCCGCTTTCCATCTAGCCCCCGCATCTTCACCCTCCCTGCTCAGCCGCTACCCAGAGCCTGCGAACGGCCCTCCGGTGGCGGCACCGGCGCATCGTAACAGCGAGAAAGTGGAAGTCCAACGTCCTTCCTGGTTGGGGCGGGGACGGCATTTGTGGATCGGATCGAATTGTGGCATATGCGATGTGCGTTCCTCGCCGCCGGGGGCGATGGACCTCCAAATGCCCGGCGGTGTCATTGAGTCTAGCGAGTCATGAAGCGGTTACTGGTCTCCCCCGGCGAGCCATCCAAGACCAGTCTGGAGTTTTATGCGGATTCATTTATTCCATCTCTCGCTGGTTCTTTCAGTCTTTCCGGTCGTGCTCTCCTGCTCGGGCGCGCCTACTTCGGCTAGATCGATCAGCGCCTCTGACGAGGCTCGGCTGAACGAACTCTGGGCGGAAGGTCAGAGCTCGCTAGCGCAGCTCAGCAAGCAATGGTCGGAAGAGGGGACACGCCCCATCGGAGGGGACGTCTTCTCGGTGAGTCCGTCTCGATTCAGCTTCGTCGCTCATGATGAGCCGCTGTCGTTACAGGGCGAGCCGGTTGGGGGTTACTTCGACGCCGCCACCCAGAGCGTTCATTTCTACCGGCCGATGATGGACGGCGCCATCCAACACGAGACGGGGCACGCGGTGCTCTACGCGCTGGCCGACCTTCGATGGAGGTGCGTGTTCCACCGGGACTGCAAGTAGCTCACCCTCGCGTCCCTTCCTGCTCAGGATCCAGGCCGGCACCATGACGGGCAGCGGAAACGGCGGCCGTTAGTAGTCCGCAAGTCAGGCCGAAAACACCGATGCCCAGGAGCTCCAGCCAGCCGTTGAGCCCGGTGGGTTGAAACACCGCCGCGATCGCATGGCCAAGGTGGAAACCCTCGCCGGTTTCGCTGGGAAGCGCCTGAAGCGCCGCCAGGATCACCAGCAACATCGTCGCACCGATCCCGCCCGCCGCGGCCCCTACCAGACCCCGGACGGCGACCTGCCGGGAGGACAGAGGCCGGCGCTCGGCGGGCGTTCGGATCTCGAACCTGGGCTCGCGAACCCCCAGCGGTACGAATCGGGCGAGCAAGACCATGCCGGGGATCCCACAAGCCATGGTGAACAAGAAGAAGGACCTCCAACCGATGGCATGGACCAGGAACCCGCTGACCGGACCGGCGAGGAGTCGAGGGAGGCCAAACAGGCTGGAAAAAAGAGCGTATTGAGTCGCGGAGAAACGCTTCTGCGTCATTCGTAAGAGCAAGACCGAGTAGGCTCCGGTACCCAGGCCGGAAGTGAGAAGCTCGAATCCTGTGGCTCCGAACATCAGAAACCGATTGACTTCGCTTCCCGCCAGCAAGAAATAGCCAATGTTAGAGAAAATCTGAAGAAACCCGAAGAGCCAGAGGGATGGGCCTAGTCCGATGAGCGTCGTGACGACACCGCCGCCGAAAGTTCCAACAATCGTAGCCACGGTCCCTACCGAGGCCAGCGCCACGCCTCGATCGACGCTGTTGTAGCCCATATCATTGAGGAAGGGTCGGGTCAGCGATTGGGCTAATTGATCTGCGAACTTGTAGAAGAACACGAAAGCCAGGATCTCGAGCGCACGATGCCGGCTGAGAAAACCCAGGAAGGGCAGCCAGATGGCGTCGCGGAGGGTCCGCGGTACGACGAACTGCTGCTCGGGTTCCGGGGCCTTCCAGGTGATGAGCAGCATCGGGATATACGCCAGGGCCAAGCCGACATTCACCAGTGGCCAAGAGTACGCCCCCGCTAATGTGATGCTCATTCCGCCGGCAACGAACATGGCGACCCGATAGACGGCGATGCGCGCCCCCACCACGACTCCCTGCTCCTCGGAGCGCAGGACATCCACGGCATAGGCATCGATGGCGATGTCCTGAGTTGCGGCCGCGAAGGCGATGGCGAGGGCCAGGGCACCGACCACCCAGGGTGTTTCCGGATGATCTCCGACCCCGGCAAGCATCAGGCTCAGCGCAAAGAGGGCGACCTGAGCGATGGTGGCCCAACCCCGTCGGCGACCGAGAAAAGGTGGGACATAACGATCCATCAGCGGCGACCAGAGGAACTTGAAGGTCCAGGGGGCCTGCGCCAGGCTAATCAGCCCGACGATGCGGATGTCGACTCCGATGTCGCGCATCCAATCGGGGATCGCTATCCAAACCAAGCCCAGAGGCAGACCGGAAGAAAAAGAAAGAAGGGAAACGGAAGCGGTGCGCCACGACCTCATCGCCTCCAGCAGGCTGGCCCATGTTCCGCGACGTTTCTGTTCGTGCCGCGCCTCGCTCATCGAGAGCTAGCTCCGGCGCCGGTAGATCTCTTCCATACTCTCGATCTCGGCCGCGGTTTTTCTTGGGTCCCATCCCAGCTCGGATGCGATCACGGCGGCGCAGGCCTCCAAACACGAACGCCCCGGGTGGCCCGCCGAGCCGAGCTCGGTGCGTCTCAAGATCACACTGGCCAGGTCGACCGCTTGTTCTTCTCGCACCGCATGGAGCACCTCCGCTTTCAAAACGGGAGAACC
>DATDRI010000240.1:0-2238 GCA_035291825.1 Vicinamibacteria bacterium
GTGCCCGCGAAGAAGACTGGAAGAAGTGGGGCAGCCACGCCGACTGGGGACGGCTCACCGTCCGGCAGCTCCTCGAGCTCTACGCCGATCACGGCGAGCGCCACATCGAACAGATCGTCGAGCTGAGGCTCCTGCTCGGAAACCCGGTGAACGTGCCGCGCCTCTTGCCGACGCGACTATACTAGCGGCGTGCTCAAAAACACGTCTGCACGCCGCGCGAGCGGAGCGAGCCCGGCCCTGATGGGCCGACGACACCCGGCGCCGAGCGAAGAGCGAGGCGCCAAGCGCGCGAACGAAGAGTGAGCGCGCACTGATCCAGCGATGCCCGATCTCCCTTCCCACTACCTGGCCAACGTCGAGCAGCAGCTCCGAAAGCTGAAGGAGCTCGGAGAGAAAGCGTTCGGCCAGCTATCTGACGAGGCTCGCTTCCATGCGGTCTTGGACGAGGAGTCGAACAGCATTGCGGTGCTCATCCGTCATCTGAGCGGCAACATGATCTCGCGGTGGACGGACTTCCTCACCACCGACGGAGAAAAAGCGAGCCGCCAACGGGATACCGAGTTCGCCCCAGACGTCGAAATGACTCCCGACCAGCTTCGGGAAGCATGGAACAAGGGATGGGAATGTCTCTTTGAGGCGCTAGCCGCGATCGCTCCAGCGGATCTGCAGAAGAGCATCTCCATCCGCGGAGTCGAGCATTCCGTGCTGGAAGCGATCCAACGCTCGCTCGTGCACTACTCCGAGCACGTAGGGCAGATCGTTTTCCTCGCCAAGCACCTCGAGGCCAAAGAGTGGAAGCCCTTGTCCATCCCCCGAGGACAATCCGAAAGGTTCTTCCGGCCGAAGTGACTAGGCGGTCTGCGCGGCTTGCTTGGCTCCCTTTCCAGCCAAAGCCACCGCGATTCCTCCGAACAGGCTCCCGAACACGACGGTAGTGGCGATCCATGCCGTCATTTGCGGTATCAGACCGATCGCGACCCACTTGACGAAGGGCGCCATCTCCGGCATGCCAGGCGGGCCGAGCTCATAGTGCGTTCCCCAGTTACCGTAAATGGCGAAGAGCATGACGATGGCCACCGGTATGCGAACCGCGAACGCGTAGCAGAGGAGCGTCTTGAAGAGGGCAGGCCACGACTTGCTCATCACGTAGAGCGCGGCCAGGGAGCCCAGCACGCCCGAGGCGGCCTGAAGAACGAACGATTGCCCGATGAGATACATGGCGACAATCACCACCGCGGCGACCAACACCGCCAGCAGAGACGCGCTGGCGGTTCTCCATCCGCTGGTGGGTCCATGGCCCATCCTCCCGAGCTTGAGCGCGAAGTAGATGCCGAAGATGGGGATCAACCAGGAAATGCCGACGATCGCGCCCCCGCCGCCCGCTTCGCGGCCGAACAAGAGCGGTGACCATCTATTGAGCTCGCCCACCAGTCGAAGAAGAGTAACGCCCAAACTGATGAGGGCGGGAACCAGAACGAGCTGTCTCAGATTAAGGGTATTAACGCTGGATGACGTCATAGCAAACCCCCTTTGAAAGGACGTGTAGTCTACCCTTCCTCGGCCGGCGAGGCTATCGTTTTCCATGTCACCAAAGGATGTCAACGTCCGAGCTCGGCGATGGGACGGTGACGTAGGAAAAAACCTGGATGACGAATGGAGCGCCATCTGTTATACGGAGGATGGAAGATGACAGGAGGTGACGCCTTGTCCACAGACGCTCCTTTGCCAACACTTCCCTTCAGGGAATGGGAAGAGACGAAGACCACGCTTCACCTATTCACGCAAATCGTGGGGAAGGTCCGGCTGGCCCTCCATCCCAAGCTCAACCATTGGTGGCACGCGCCGCTGTATGTCTCCGCGCGCGGGCTGACGACCAGTGCCATCCCGTACCGCGCGACGAATTTCGAGGTGGACCTCGACCTCATCGATCATCACCTCGTCCTTCGTTCCAGCGAAGGCGAGGTCCTCAAGGTGGGCCTGGCGGGTCGCAGCGTCGGCCAATTCTACCGAGAGCTCTTTTTTTCCCTGGGCAGCCTGGGCATCGATGCTCCCATCCGTGCCAAGCCTTTTGATCCGGACAGGGTGAAGAGCAAAGAACCCTTTGCCACCGACGAAACCCACGCCGCCTATGACGGAGAGTCGGCCCATCGCTTCTGGCGCGCCCTGGTATCGATCGACGGCATCTTCAAGAGATTTCGCGGGCGCTTCATCGGAAAGTCGAGTCCGGTCCATTTCTTC
>DATDRI010000241.1:0-15467 GCA_035291825.1 Vicinamibacteria bacterium
TGGGACCCCGACCAGACCTATACCTGGCTCCTGGAGTGGGGACCGTTTGGCGAGGACTCCTTCTTCGCGTTCCTGTATCTCGATGGCCGCGAGTTGTTGAGGCTCGAGTATGATCGACCCTATACCCCGGCGCGGCATTACATCGAGCTTGGAATCGCGGCACGGCAAGAATCGATCGTCGACGCCGTTTATTCCAACGTACGGATTGGCGAGAAATAAACGGATGAGGCAACGAGTAGCCGACAAACTCTTCTTTCTAACAGCACTGGCTCTTCTCACCGGAGTCCTCGCCGGTTGCGGCGACAGCGACTCTCCGGCGGGGCCCAGCGTCACGATTTCCGCACCGGTCGTCGTGAACCCCCAGGGGGGTGCCGAGGTCAATGACGAAAAACCCACTCTGGTCGTCACGAACGTCACGGTGAGCGACGGGAGCACCCCCAGCTATACCTTCCAAGTGGCCAGGGATCAAGGCTTCGCCGACATCGCCGCCGAGGTCTCGGGAGTGGCCCAGGATCCCAGCGGGCAAACGTCCTGGAGAGTCAATGTCGCGCTCGGAAACGGCGAGCACTTCTGGCGGGCGCGGGGCCGCGTGGGGGGGACCGACGGACCGTACTCCGCGGTGACAAGCTTCGACGTTTTGACCCCCTTCAAGTCCGACGAGCCTCGCGACGGCATCCTGGTCTTCGACCCGCTCACCAACGGGACGACGGTTGGCACGCGGCGGGGTGGAGTGTTCACCGATGAGGGCTGGATGATCAACGCCCGCTCGAACCAAATCATCTACAACATGGACACCATCGAGAGCGGGTTCCTGGAGGTGGACATCAAGGGACTCGATATCGGCAACATCGGCAGTGGGGCACGCCATCTCTTCGTCATGTGGGATCCCATGTCCAGTAACGACTTCACCACCAACCCGTATCGGGCCAGCGTGCAGAAGCAAGATCGTACGTCAACCGACACGCTCAGGTACTTGCGGGTTCGATGGATCTCCAACGGGAAGCAAATAGACGCCTACAGCGGTTTCCTGGGGTGGCAAGCGGAACGCGCGCATCATTTCCGCTGGCAGTGGGGTCCGGAGGGACCGGAGCGTCGTCTGTTCGTACGTCTCTTCATCGATGGCGAGCAGCGCATCTTCTTCGGGTACGGCGAGCCCTATCGTCCCACCTTGCACCGTATCGAGCTCGGTGCGGGCGTTCGCTTCGAAACGCCCGAGGGCGCCATCTATTCGAACGTGGTGATCGGAGTCCGGGAGTAGCCCGGTTGAAGGCGGAGGCTCAGGCCGAATCGGATTCTGAGGAAAGCACGTCGCGGATCGCATAGGCGGGGCGGGACCGCGTTTCGTGGTAGAGCCGAGCCAGGAGCTCCCCCAACAAACCGAGGCTCACCAGCTGTAGCCCAGCGAACATCAGAAGGATCGCCAGCAGAAGCAAGGGACGACCACCGATCGGCTCGCCCAATCCGTACTTCACCCAGGTGAGGTAACAGCCGATGGCGAAACCCACGCCTCCCAGTAGGAATCCAATCGAGCCAAAGATCTGGAGCGGCCGGCTCGAGTAGTTCAGAAGGAATTTCACGGTCAGCAGGTCCAGCAGCACCCGTAGGGTGCGGGTGATCCCGTACTTGGACTTGCCTTCCTGGCGAGGCCGGTGCGAGACGACCATCTCGTCGATGTTGACTCCCATCCAGCTCGCCACCGCGGGTATGAACCGATGCATCTCGCCGTACAGTTGGATGTTCTTCGCCACCTCCGATCTGATGACCTTGAGCGTGCAGCCGTAATCGTGGAGGTGCACCCCGGTGGTTATCGATATGAGGCGATTGGCGATCTGCGAAGGAAGTCGGCGCGAAAGAAAAGGGTCCTTCCGCTCCTTCCTCCAACCGCAGACGATATCGAAACCCTGCTCGAGTCTTCCTACCAAGGCGGGGATATCGGCGGGATCGTTTTGCCGATCTCCGTCCAGGGTCACCATGACGTGGCCCCGGGCGTGGTCGAATCCGGCCGCCAGCGCCGCGGTCTGGCCGAAGTTCCTCCGCAGGCGAATCACCTGAACTCGAGGATCTCCGCTGTGCAACGACGCCAAGATGGCGAAACTAGCGTCGGTACTTCCATCGTCTACGAACAGGATCTCGTAGGGGCGACCGTAAGACTCCAGCACTTCGGTGACCTCGCGGTACAGCGTGGCCAGGTTTCCTTCTTCGTTGAAGACCGGGATGACGATGGAAATCACCGGATCAGCCGCTGATGAAGGAGACGGGCGCAGGAAGGCGGCCGACGCACGGGCATCACGGGTCATCTCGGTACCCACCGGTCCACAGTATATACTATCGGCCTATGCCCAAAGTCACCCAGAAGGACGTAGAGAGAGTCGCCAAGTTGGCTCATCTCGAGCTGTCCGCCGAAGAGAAGCAAGCGTTCGCCGCCCAGCTCGATGAGATACTCACCTACGCCGAGCGGATCGATTCTCTCGACACGGAAGGCGTCGAGGCCACCTCGCACGCTCTGCTTCGAGACGATGCCTTCCGCGAGGATGAAGAAAGACCTGGTCTGGCGCGCGAAGAGGTGCTCCGCCTCTCGCCCAGTGAGTCCAACAAAGGCAATGGGCTGATCCGGGTTCCCAAGGTGCTCCCGTGAATCCTACCGATCTCACCGCCGTCCAGATCCGCGAGCAGATCGGCAAGGGCTCACTATCGGCGCGCGAGGTGACACGCGCCTTCCTCGATCGCTCGGATCGGCTGGAGCCGCAGGTCCATGCCTTCCTGAGCCGTTCCACCGAAGACGCGCTCCTGCGGGCGCAAGAGCTCGACGATCTTCAGGCGCGGGGGCAATCGGCAGGCCGTCTGCACGGCGTGCCACTGGCGTTGAAGGACCTGATCTCTGTTCGAGGGATGCCTTGCACCTGCGGATCCCGGATCCTCGAGAACTACTTCCCTCCCTACGATGCCACCGTCGCCAGCCGACTCTTGGCCGAGGGCGCCATTCTGCTCGGCAAGACCAACCTGGACGAGTTCGCCATGGGCTCTTCCACGGAGAATTCCGGTTTCCACGCGACCAACAATCCCTGGGATACCCGGTGCGTCCCGGGGGGCTCGAGCGGGGGATCGGCGGCGGCGGTCGCGGCTCGAGAGATTCCCGCCGCCTTGGGCTCGGACACCGGAGGCTCGGTCCGGCAACCGGCCGCGCTCTGCGGTGTGGTGGGCCTCAAGCCTACCTATGGTCGCGTCTCCCGCTATGGCTTGGTGGCTTTCGCCTCTTCTCTGGACCAGATCGGCCCCCTCGGCCGCTCGGTCGCCGATGCCGCCCTGCTTCTCGGGGTCATCGCCGGACACGATCCCCAGGATTCCACCAGCGCTGTCGAGCCGGTGGACGACTATCTGAATCAGCTGGAAGGTGACGTCCGAGCACTCCGCCTCGGCATTCCCCGGGAGCTACCCACCGAGGGTATGGACTCCGACGTGCTGGATTCCTATCGCGCCGCCATCACGACCTTGGAGAGTATCGGAGTGGAATCGGTGGAGATCGACCTACCCACTGCTTCCCACGCCGTCGCCTGCTACTACCTGATCTCTACCGCGGAAGCGAGCTCCAATCTGGCGCGCTATGACGGGGTACGTTACGGCTTTCGCGCGCCCGGGCAGAACGACCTTCACGAAATGTACCGA
Source organism: Vicinamibacteria bacterium (assembly GCA_035291825.1). Taxonomy (GTDB): domain Bacteria; phylum Acidobacteriota; class Vicinamibacteria; order Marinacidobacterales; family DATDRI01; genus DATDRI01. Next base: position 3,664 of record DATDRI010000241.1, read on the forward strand.
CGCACCCGTCATCAAGGGTTCGGCGCGGAAGTGAAGCGACGAATCATCCTGGGAACCTATGTCCTCTCGGCCGGCTACTACGATGCCTACTACCTCAAGGCACAGAAAGTGCGGACGCTCATCGCCAGAGACTTCGACCGGGCCTTCCAACGCGTAGACGCCATCGCCATGCCCACTACCCCTACACCGGCCTTTCGGCTGGGAGAAAAATTGGCCGACCCGCTGCAGATGTACCTTTCCGACATCTTCACCATCACCGCCAGCTTGGCCGGCATCCCGGCCATCAACGTTCCAGCCGGATTCAGCCGTGCCGGGCTTCCCATCGGTCTACAGCTTCTGGGAAAACACTTCGCGGAGACAACGATCCTCCGCCTCGCTCGGGCCTTCGAACAGGCGACCGACTTCGCACAAAGGCGGCCGCCACTCGAGTAGTGCGAACGCAGCCTTGAGCCGATGCGAAGTCGCCGCCGGCCGCAGCGACGCCTGTCGAGCGGAGGCCAGGGCCGAACGAGGAGAGAGGCCCGGACTGAGAAAGGTCGACGGAGCATCCCGCTTGGGGATGGGGCACCAAGCGACTATTGGAAGAGTGAGCGCGCACTGAGCATTCTAGCAGGGTGCAGAAAACGCGTCCGCACCCTGCGCGAGCGGAGCGAGCCCGGCCCGCATGGGCCGACGACACCCCGAGCGCGCGAACGAAGAGTGAGCGCGCACTGAGCAGCTAAGATACATCCGCCGTCTGGGCACGGCGGAGATCCCGCTTGCGTCGGTGCCGAAGCAGAATCCGCCTCACCACCAGATACGAGATCAACGCCGCGAGAAACGACAGTATCAAGTTACCGACGAAAAAGGGCAGCAGCACGTGCTCCACGTCGGAGAACATCTGCCGCCAGAACGACCGACTGAACATGGAATCCCAGGGGCTTGCCGAGAACCTGCTTTCGGTGCCGAGGGCGTAGAAACCCACCGCGGTACCGAACGAGGCCACCGGGGCGAAGGTCCACGGCGTATTGACATAGACGCCGAGCAAAACGGCTAGTCGGTTGAGCTTGAAGAGGAAGGCGATACCCAGCCCCAGTATGGTGTGAAGTCCAATGAACGGCGAGAAGCTGAGAAAAACGCCGATGGAAAAGGCCAGCGCTGTGCGCTCGGGGCTGTCACCGAGATGGAGCAGTTGTCGCAAGAATCCACGAAAGCCACCTGTCTTCTCGTCGTTCATGTCCCTCGCTGTCCGCCTCGTCGCAGGAAATGATCCCACCCGGTGGGCTCGAGTGGTCGCACGCTTCCCTCCCGGGTGACGAGCCCAACTCCCTCCTCGGATTCCCTCACCTCCCCGATGCGGGTCACCGCAACCCTTCCCTCCTGCCTCCAATCGTCGAGTTGCCTCTCCCTGCCTGTGGTAAACAGAAGCTCATAGTCTTCCCCTCCGCCCAGAGCCATGTCCAGGGGAGGGCTCTTTCTCAGGCCTTCCCAGGCCAGGACCCCAGCGTGAATCGGTAGAGCACTCTCCTCGATCCGCGAGCCCACCCCGCTCGCTCTGCACAGACGATTGAGATCCCGGGCCAGGCCGTCTGAGAGGTCGATGCAAGCGCTGGCGATCCCATGCTCGCAGAGGAAGTCTCCCAACGCCAGCCGCGGCACGGGATCGATGTGGGCGCGAAGGCATTGCTCGGCCAAGGGAAGCGATCCCGATCGAAGCGCCTTGGGAACGATTAACGAGCCGGTCGCGGAAAGAGCCATACCTTCACCCAAGAGCCGCAGACCCTCCGCCGATGCCCCCAGTCTTCCGCTGACGTAGACGGCGTCGCCCACCCGTGCCCCTCGTCGCTGCAGCACCCTCCTCCCCCGGCTGACGCCGATGATGGTCACGTCGACCGCCATCGGTCCGGGAGAACTGGACAGATTGCCTCCCACCAGGTCCACTCCCAGCTCACCGGCACGCTCGATGAAACCGTCGAACACCTCCAGAAGCTCCCCAACGCCGCTGTCCATCGGCGTCATCAACGACATCAGAACGCCGACCGGCCGTCCCCCCATGGCGGCGATGTCACTGACGTTGATGGCGACCGCCTTGCGACCGATGAAACGGGGGGGAAGCGTCTGGCGAAGGAAATGCACACCCTCCACCAGGGCGTCGGTGGAGACGAGGACCCGTTCTCCCTTGGGAAGGTCCAGCACCGCGGCATCGTCACCGATCCCGAGCGTCACCTCGGGACCTGGCTTGGGCACGCGTTCACGGACTCGTTCCATGAAGCGGTCCTCACCCAGGTCGGAGAGCTTCATGGGTCGGACCGCTCGGTGAGCTTCGGCGTGGGGCTCAAAGGGGGCACGCGCAACAAGGGCTGAGCCGGTTCATTTGGCGAAGTCCACCGACGGGAGGCTGACACTTCCTATCTCCTTCCCTGGGGCACGAGGCACTCGACCCCGGCGGGCGGCCGTTCGGCCAGTGGAACGCCGTAGGAGAAGACGCGGTTCTCAGCCGCGCTCTGGAAGGATCAGGAAATGCCGTCCTTCGATGGAGGTCGGTTGTCGAACGGTTTTCGGACTTTTTGAACAGGCCCCGCTTTGCCGTGTGGGAAGTCTATTTGAACCGCTTTTCCAAGTGGGTCATCTCCCTCTTGCCACAGGCTTCCTCGCGCGGAGGCTTGCGCTCAGCAAGAGATCGAAAACCCGTTCAAATAGGTGTTGGCTCAATTATTCTTTCCCATCACGCACAAAGCAGGGCATGTTCAATTCTACTCTCTCTTTCCAGAGAGTTTCAAGAGACAACTTCCGATTGGTCTTCTCCCAGAACCTCGTCCAGAACCTCGGTCAACTCATTAGCCTGCTCCACAAGCAGGACTCGTGAATCCTCGTGTTCTCTTTGCAGTTTGAAGTACTCGTCGGCAATATTCAGGGCCGCCAGGATTGCAACTCTTAGAGAGTTGCCCCTACTGCCCGTGTCAGTGATACTTCTCATCTTGGCATCGACGTAGCGGGCCAGACTCGCAATATAGGCTTTGTCTTCTTGCCCTCGAACGTTGTAGGTCTCGCCGAAAATCTCCACCGGAATCAGCTGGGAGTCCTTCTTTTCCTTCATCTCAGGCGTGGTCCGCACGTCTCCGGTTAGCTCGCCGCCATTCTAGGCGAGTTGGGGGAGTGAGTTCAAGGCCCGGGGATGGGAAGGGTGGTTACGCGGCGGGCGACTACTCTGGCGCGGGCGAGCTCGAAACCTCCTCCAGCTGCTCGAGAAGGTGGACGATTCTCTCCCGTATCTGCTGGCGCTCCTGCCGCAAGAGCTTCAGCTCGGCCGACCCGTCGGAGGCGGGCGCCGAGCTTACTTTGTCTTTTGCCGATGCCGGCTCCTTGACGAGAAGAAGCTTGATTTCGGCGAGCTCGGCAGCGAGTGCCCGGTTGCTGTCTCTGAGATGGCCGATGAGCTCGCTCGCTTCCCGGACCTTTCTACCCAGAACTTCCAATTCTTGCGGATGGTAGGGTTTCTTCGACATTCCAGGTTCTCCGCAATCGGAAATCCCTCGGCCGGAGAAAGGACCCGGCTCAGGCTGCCGTCAGCGCTTGCCGGGCCACTTCAGCCAGCTCGCGAAAAGCCGCTTCGTCCTTCAGCGCAAGCTCGGCCAGCTGTTTTCGATTGAGTTGCACCTCCGCTTTGGCCAGCCCTTGCATAAAGGTGCTGTAGGACAGATCGCAGGAACGAGCAGCGGCGCCAATCCGGATGATCCACAGCCTCCGGAAATCTCGCTTGCGAGCTCGCCGGTCCCGATAAGCGTAACCCAGCGCCTTCTCCACCGACTCTTTCGCGGAGCGGTACAACTTGCTCTTGGTGCCGCGGTACCCCTTGGCTAGTCCAAGGATCTTCTTACGACGCTGCCTGCGATGTGTTCCACGTTTGACTCTTGGCATTCCCTATTACTCCCTCGGCTCAACCCGGCAATCTTGCTGCCAATCTGCGGGCGTCACCCTTGGCGACCAGCCCTGCCTTGCGCAGCCGGCGTTTCCGCCGCCGCGTCTTGCTGGTGAGGATATGGGCTCCATAGGCATGCTGCCGTTTGATCTTGCCGCTAGACGTCTTGCGGAAACGCTTGGCAGCTCCGCGATGTGATTTGAGTTTCATTTTTTCCCTTCACGTCCAACGACTTCATTCAATTAGCCTGGGGCCCCACCCCCAGGCTCGTTGCTCCGGCGACTGCGCGCCTACGCAACGGCTGAAGGCTCCCTGGACCGGCGGCACTGCGGGCCGATTCACCGTGCTCGCTCGGCTCTTCGTTCGGGCCCAAAACTGCCACAGACGCTCACGCCTCGGCGGCGGGAGCCTCTTCCTCCTTTTGACTCTTGAGCTTTTCCACCATGGCCTTGTTGGGAGCAAGGATCAGGTACTTCTGGTTGCCTTCCATTCTGGATTTCATCTCCACCGTCGCCAGTCCTTCGAGCTCGGCGGTGAGCCGATTCAGAATCTTGTCGCCCAACTCCCCGTGCGATCGCTCCCGGCCCCGAAACATGACCGTTGCCTTGACCTTGTTGCCGTCTTGGAGGAATCGGGTGATGTGATTCTTCTTGAACTGGTAGTCGTGCTCGTCGATCTTCACCCTGAACTTCACCTCTTTGACCTGTATCTGCCTTTGATGTTTCTTGGCCTCATGTGCCCGCTTGTTTCTCTGGTAGAGGTATTTGCCGAAGTTCATGATCCGGCACACCGGCGGGCGCGCGGTGGCCACGATCTCCACGAGATCCAGCTCCTTCTCCCGAGCCATCCTGAGCGCTTCCTCGGGACTCATGATGCCTATTTGCGTACCGTCTTCGTCGATCAATCGGATCTCGCGGACCCGGATCCTTTCGTTCACCCGGACCGACTTATCGATAGCTCACCTCCATCGATTATCATTGCCTATCAGGGAATGCCTGGGACTACCAGGAATCTCCCGGTCTGGACAAAGGGGGCAGGTAGCCCATAGTGCTGTCACGTATTATGCCCTCGTCCGCTCCGCAATTCCACCGCCAACACCGATGCCGCCATCCTGGGTCAGGGCACCAGAGCTCGCTGTTCCACCAGCTGGTGCGACAGACGAATAAACTCCGAGAGCTCCATGGTCCCTTGGTCGCCTTCCGACCGGTTCCGCACCGAGAGGTTCTTCGATTCCTGTTCGCGGTCTCCCAGCACCAGCATGAAGGGAATCTTCTTCAGCTGGGCATCTCGGATCTTGTAGCCGGTCTTTTCGGCCCGCGCATCCAGTTTCACCCTAATTCCTTCTTCTCGAAGTCCGTCCGTGACCTGTCGAGCGTACTCGTGGTGCCGTTCCGCGATGGGCAGCACCACCGTTTGTAGCGGAGCCAACCAGAACGGAAAGGCCCCGGCGGTGTGCTCGATGAGAACTGCAATGAAGCGCTCGAAGGAGCCCAGAATGGCACGATGAATGAGCACCGGGCGCTGCCGGCTGCCGTCCTCCGCTGCATAGTGGAGGTCGAATCGCTCGCTCTGAAAGAAGTCCAGCTGAATCGTCCCACACTGGTGAGTCCGACCCAGGGCGTCCCTGACGTTGAAGTCGATCTTGGGCCCGTAAAAAGCACCTTCGCCGGGGTTCAAGCCGTATTCGCAATCCTTGCTCTCCAGCGCTTTCTGGAGCGCCGCTTCGGCCTGCTCCCATTGCTCGCCGGTGCCAATGGAGCTTTCTGGACGGGTCGACAGCTCCACCCGGACCCCTTCGAATCCCAGCTCGCCATAGACCTCATGCACCAGATCCATGAGATCCTCCACTTCCGATTGCACCTGGCCCAAGGTGCAGTAGATGTGCGCGTCGTCCATGAGGAAGGCTCGCACCCGAGTAAGACCGGACAACACGCCGGAGCGCTCGAATCGATGGCAGTGCCCGAACTCCGCCAGGCGAAGCGGGAGGTCGCGATAAGAGCGCAGCTCGTTCCGGTAGACGATGGCGGCGCCCGGACAGTTCATCGGCTTGATGCCGAACCGAGAGCCTTCGCTCTCGTGCCGCTCCACGAAGAACATATTGTCTTTGTAGTGATCCAAGTGGCCGGTCCGGCGCCATAGCTCCTCATCCAAAATGAGAGGCGTCCGAATCTCAAGGTAACCACGCCGCTCCAGCTTTTCTCGTAGGTAGTCGATGAGCAGGCTTACCACACGCCAGCCATTCGGCAACCAGAATACCTGGCCGGGTGCTTCGCTCTCGATCGCGAAAATCCCCAGCTCCCGCCCCAGCTTCCGGTGATCGCGCCGCTTGGCCTCCTCCACCCGATGGAGATGCTCGTCGAGCTGCTTCTGCTCGTAGAAGCTGGTGGCATAGATCCGCTGCACCGGCCGGTTGCGCTCGTCGCCTTTCCAGTAGGCTCCCGAACTCCCCAGCACTTTGAGAGCCTTGATGTGACCGCTTGCGGGGATGTGCGGACCCCGGCAGAAGTCGAAGAAGTTGCCCAACCAGTAGCAAGAAACCACCGGCTCCCCCTTCTCCTCCACCAGTTCCAGCTTGAGGTCTTGTCCCATTTCCCGAAACTTCTCCATGGCCTCTTTCTTGGGAATCTCCACCCGCCGGTAAGGAACGTCGCGTTTGACGATTTCCTTCATCCGCTGCTCGATGGCTTCCAGATCCTCCGGAGTAAAGGGGCGCGCCATTTGGAAGTCGTAGAAGAAGCCGTCCTCGATGGGGGGGCCCACGCCGCACTTTGCCTCCGGAAAAAGCTCCAGAACCGCCGCCGCCAGCAGATGCGCCGAGCTGTGCCGGTACATCTCCAGGGTCTCGGGATCCCGCGCGGTGAGAATCTCGAGACGGACATCGGAGTTCACGGAACGGGAGAGATCCACCGGCTCCCCGTTGACCTTGGCGACCAAGGCACGTCGAGCCAGACCGGGTGAGATCCGCTCCGCGATCTCCTTGACCGTCAAGCCGGCGGGAAACTCCCTTTGGGTCCCGTCGGGCAAAGTTATCGACACTGCAGGCTGAGCAACCATGTCACTGATTTCACGCAACGAGCGGTCGCGCGCTCGGATTCTCGCGTTCGGCAAGACATCCAACCAATGGTAGGCGCGGGCGGATTTGAACCGCCGACTTCTACCGTGTCGAGGTAGCGCTCTACCCCTGAGCTACGCGCCTAAGCATACCAACGCGGCGCCGCAGTATAGCAGTCCCCCCCATGGGTGTCAACACGTCAAGCCTTTTTCTTACAGCTAGATAGGGCAGGTGCGGGAGTGGGCTGCGGGCGAATCTCGTCTTTGACTTCGTAGGGAGGGGACAGCATAATGAAACTTCATCTAGGACCTCGAATGGCTGTCCCCCGACGCCCCGCGGCAACCATCGCCTCCACGACCATCCCCGATCTCCTCGATATTCTCGTCAAACAAGACAAGCTGAGCAACGAACAGGTCGAGAAGGTCAAGCGAGCCTGTAAGCTCAGTCCCGGGGCGGAGTCGGACGTCATCCAGCAACTCGGCTTATTGAGCGATATCGAGATCGCCCAGGCGGTCGCCCGCCACGCCGGACTGCCCTTCCTGAAAATCAATCCGCTCGATCTCGATCTGGACGTCGTCACCAGCGCGCTTCCCGCGCCCTTCGCCCGCAAGCACACCATGTGCGCCATCTCCAAGCATCAAAACGGCATCACCGTCGCCATCGCCAATCCGTTCAACCTGGCTCCGCTCCGGGACCTGCAGCAGTTCGCCGGGCTCGAGGTCAAGCTGGTAGTGGCCACGCGCCGGGACATCGAGATGGTCAACAAGGGCTTCTATGATCTCAAGATGTCACTGACAGTCGCCGAGACGCAGCTCACCGAAGGAAGAACCCATTCCATCGACGTCACCAACCAGGAGTTCCTTTCCGGGCCCTCCGACGAGATGGATCCCACCATGCAGCCGGTGATTTCGGCGTTGGACAACCTCTTGGATCATGCCTTCGAACAAAGGGCTTCCGACATCCATCTGGAGCCCAAGCGGAACATCGCCCTGGTACGCCTGCGGATCGACGGGGTGCTTCACGACGTACACGTGATCCCCAAGATCGTCTACCAAGCGGTGGTCAGCCGCATCAAAATGCTGAGCGGCCTCAATATCGCCGAGAAACGACGCCCGCAGGACGGGCGCATCAAACGGGACCGAGGCGGCAAAGAGATCGAGATCCGGGTCTCCACCATGCCCACGGTTTTTGGCGAGAAGTCCGTGCTCCGCATTTTCGACCCGGAGGTTCTGCTTCAGACCGTCGACCAGCTCGGTTTCTCGGAAAGGGACTCTCCCCGTTTCCATAAATTTCTGACCCACAAAGAGGGGATCATTCTGGTCACCGGCCCCACGGGAAGCGGCAAGACCACCACCTTGTACTCCGTGCTACGGCACTTGTCGCGCCCCGAGATCAACATCGTCAATGTCGAAGACCCGGTGGAGCTCATCCACGATGACTTCAACCAGGTGCAGATCAAACCGCAGATCGGCATCACCTTCGCCAACGCCATCCGGACCGTGCTGCGTCAGGATCCGGACGTGATCATGGTGGGTGAGATCCGAGACAACGAGACCGCCGACATGGCGGTACAGGCGGCGCTCACCGGCCACCTGGTTCTTTCCACCCTGCACACCAACGATGCCCCCTCGGCCATCACTCGCTTGTTGGATCTCGAGGTGCCCCCCTTCCTCATCACCTCCACACTGGTGGGAGTTCTCGCCCAGCGTCTGGTGCGTACCATCTGCCCCAAGTGTACGGAAGAGTACAGCCCGACGACGGACGAGGCCTTGGCACTCGAAGTCCCGTACGAAAAGATCGCCCACTTCCGTTTTCGTCGGGGCAAGGGCTGCATCCATTGCAGACAAACGGGCTACATCGGGCGAAGCGGCATCTTCGAGGTCATGCCGGTATCATCGAAAATTCGCAAGTTGATCATTGCCCAGTCCGAAGCGCCCGAGATCGTGCGCATTGCCCGCGAGGAAGGTCTGAGAACCCTCCGCGAGTCCGCCATCGAGAAGCTGGTGCGAGGGGTCTCCACGGTTTCCGAGATTCTCAGAGTGACGTCCTAGAAGAGTGCCTATCTTACTAGGAAGAGCCGGGGTCAAACTGGGTACATCTCGCGTTAACGCAACGTTAAGTCGCGGAAATCACACTCTCACGACGACCTCGGCGCCGCTTTCGAGTTCGGTCTCGTCCTCGAAGAATACCTCGGCCTGGAAGGCGAAGACCTCCACGTCTCCTGCCCGCCACGCGTCGTTCGGGAGCCCTGCCTTCCGGCAAGCGGCGTCGAGAAACGTCTCCCGATCCCAGCCCCGATCGCTGGCCACCTGAGGAAGCAGGAGTCCGCGGCGACCCGATCTGACCACCAGCAGACCTTCTCGCCCGACCAGGATGTCTTCGAGATTCTCGACCCTCCGGAACAGAGAGAGAACGGATATGGAGATGCGCAGCTCGGGAAGCTCGTCGGGTTGGATGGGCTGGAAACGGTAATCTTCGGTAGCCGCAGATCGGACGCAACGGGATACGGTTTGATGCAGTGGAAACAACGGATCGCTATATCCCACACACCCTCGAAGATTCCCCTGGCGGGTGATCGTCACGAATGCGGCGGCGGGCTTTTCCAGTTCCGGATCTCTCACATGGTATCTGGCCATCGATCCGTCGGCCAAGAGAGTCTCCAGACTCCAACGTGCGATGGTCAGTAGACCGTGCCGCTGGGGAAGGCTCAGCCTCAAGGTGCCGTCCGTCTCTTCGCGCTCCACGGGTCGATTCCCTTCAGTGCTCCCAGACTCTAGACACTAGAGCCCCGAGCGACAAAAGGCCGCCGACAGATAGCCAACCACCTCCGACTTGTCGCCACTCACGTCACCCGAGTCTCCGTATCGCAGAATGCGCCCGGAATCGGCGCCCAGAGCTCGAGCGGCCCGCATGACGGCAACCAGGGGTCCGCCACCGCAGGCGTGTTCGTGATTCTGCTCCAAGAGCGTCATGAGCTCATCGGGAGCAAATCTTTCCACTAGGTTGGCTACTCTTTCATCCATCCGCGCCGCGACTCCCGACGACTTGTAGTGGGACAGATCGGAGCTGGCTATCATCAAAACCGGTCGGTTGGCCCGCGCCAGCGCCTTGCCGACGGCATCGGCCACCACCTCGACGTTGGGACGACGCTGATCTCCCATGATGATGGGTACGATCTTCATGTCGGGATGGAGCACTTGCAAGAAGGGCAGTTGCATTTCCAGACAGTGCTCCCGATCGTGGGCTTCCCGAAAGACCCGGATGCTCCGGCCGGCTTCTCGGATGGCGCCTGCCAGCTCTTCGTCGACTTCCATTTCGCCCAACGGCGTCTCGAAAGCGCCGCGGTCGAAGACCGATGCTCCCTGAAAGTAGACGTGATGCGAAGGCCCTACCAGGACCGCGGTCTCGAACCGCCTCCGCTCCAGCAAACGGTATCCCGCCGCCGCCACCGCACCGGAATAGCGGAGCCCGGCGTGCGGGGAGAGGAGCGCGACCAGCTCCCCTTCGACATCCACCGGCTCGACAGCCTCCAGAAGCTCACGAATCGAGCGCTTCAGCGTGTCGGGCTGACTGGGATACCACGTGCCGGCAATGGGCGATGACCGGACCCTGGGTCCGGTAAGCTCGCGGTCCTCCATGGTGGGTCTTGGGGTGCCCTATCTGGGAGATTAATGATCCGGCGGCGTCGGTTTGTCAATGTCCTCGTTCGGGAAACGGACGCCGCGGTTATTGCTCGGTGGAAGAAGCTTTGTGTCTCCGCCTGAGAAGAGAGACACCCAGGTAGATGGCAATGCCGACCAGAATCAAGGCAGAGGCCACCATAGCCACCTGCGGGTAGTGCCCCCGGAGGTAATCGGTGGCCTGTTCGCCGTACCGCACTGCCAGCCAGGCTTCGAAGAAATACCGGAAGGCTCGTCCCGCCAGGACGGCGGTGAGGAATCGCCCGAAAGTGACCCCGAAAACGCCCGCCGACAATACGAAGATCTTGAAGGGAAAGGGGGGTGGCAGTAGAGCAGGGCCAATGAGCGCCAACATGCCATAGCGCTGGAAGAACTTCATGGCGGAGCTCAACCTGCTTTTGGAGTAGCGTTTCACCAGAAAACGATGCCCCTTCGATCTTCCTAGCCAATAGAGCACGGTACAGCCCGTCGCCGAGCCGAGAACGGCCATGGTGGCGTAGTAGAAAGCTTGATCCTTGAATCGAATGCAAAAGTAGACGATCAGAAGATCGTTGACTTCCGGAAGAGATAGAAAAGAAGAGTCGCAGAATGCTACGAAGAAGAGACCGAGACCTCCTCCGAAGCTCCCCAGGCCGATAACCGACGTGCGCAGGTAGTCGACGACATGCTGCATGGGTAATGATTCTGGTGCCGGGTAGCCGGAGCGAGGATCTCAGCCGCACAAAAAAGGCGCAGCGCCAACGCACAGCCCCTGGTGGCCCCATCAAGTCTACCGCCACCGCTCGACGATCGGCTCTCGGCCGTTCCGCCGGTAGGTAGCGCTCGGATGGTGGCTCGGTAACCTGCGCTAATCGAGCTTCACAGAAACCCACCAGTAGCTCGATTGGCCTCCCGCCGGGCGCTCGACGCGCAGGAGTAGATCTCCCCCCGGGGCGACCCGGTTCATTTCCCGCTCCAGATCGTCCACATCGGAAACCCTGTTACGGTTCGCCTCCAGGATGATGTCACCTCTTCTCAATCCGGCATCGGCTGCCGGTCCGCCGGGATCGACGTCGATGAGGACGACTCCCGCCCCAGTCGCGGTGCCCAACTGAGAAGCAAGTTGGGGTGTCAAATTCTGAACCGAAACACCCAAGCGACCCCGCTCCGCCCGTTCGCCCTCCTGCTCCTGGGA
>DATDRI010000242.1:0-3512 GCA_035291825.1 Vicinamibacteria bacterium
TCCCAGCACCCCCGATGCCTTTCTCGCTTCTCCCGCCACCAGGAGAAGCAGATCCCCCGGACCTCCCTTCGCCCGCTGGAAGGCTTGTTTCAGACGAGCCTCGCCCACGTGCTTGCTCATGGGGGAGCTCACTTCGGAGTCTGTCCAACGAGCCCACCCCAGCCCGGCGGCTCCCTGGGACTTGGCTAGCTTTTCCAGACCCTCGATATCCTTTCTGGAGTAGCGGCCGCATCCGGGAGCGGTCAAGGCTCGCACCGCTCCGCCGCCGGTGATCACGCTCTCGAAGACCCCGTAACCCGAACCGGAGAAGATTTCCGAGACGTCCGCGATCTCGAGCCGGTAGCGGAGATCGGGCTTGTCGGTTCCGTAACGATCTATGGCCTCCGCCCAGGTCAGCCGCGGGAAGGGTGCGTTCGCCTCGATGCCGACCTCCCCCAACATGGAGACGAAGAGTCCTTCAACCACTTCGAATACATCGTCCTCGTCGACGAAGGACATCTCGATGTCGATCTGGGTGAACTCGGGCTGGCGATCGGCCCGCAGATCCTCGTCCCGGAAGCAACGTACGATCTGAAAGTACCGATCGAACCCCGCTACCATCAGGATCTGCTTGAAGAGCTGTGGAGATTGAGGAAGGGCGTAGAAGGATCCTTTCTGCGTGCGGCTGGGCACCAAATAGTCCCGCGCCCCTTCCGGCGTGGACTTGGTCAGAAAGGGAGTCTCGATCTCATAGAAGTCTTGCTTTTCCAGGTACCGACGGGCGGCCAGGGCCAGGCGGCTGCGGATCACCAGGTTTCTGAGGAGAGGCGGGCGCCGCAAATCGAGATACCGGTAGCGAAGCCGGAGCTCTTCGCTGACGTTCAACTCCTCACTCGGCACGAAAGGAGGAGTCTTCGATTCGGAGAGGGTGTGGACCTCACTAGCCACCACCTCGATTTCGCCGGTAGCGAGGTTCGGGTTGACGGTGCCGGCGGCCCGCCGGACCACTCTCCCGCGAACCGCGATCACCCATTCCGATCCCAGCTTCTTCGCCGCCTCGGAGACCTGCTCGGGGGCGTCGGGCGGCACCAACACCTGGGTGATGCCTTTTCGATCGCGGAGATCCACGAAGGTGATGCCCCCCAGGTCACGAACGCCGTTCACCCAGCCCATCAAAACGACATCCTGGCCGAAATCGGAAGTGCGCAACTGGCCGCAAGAATGGGTGCGCTTCCAGTTATTCATGGAGGTAAGCATTTTTGAGATCGACGTAGTGCTGCATTGAATAGACGAGGTGCTCGAGCTCCGCCTCGGTGAGAGACCTCACCACGCGCGCCGGAACGCCGCGCGCCAGGCTGCGGGGAGGGATCACCGTCCCCGGACCGACCAGCGCGCCAGCCGCCACCAAGGACTCCGGCCCCACCTGGGCGCCGTCCATCACCACCGCCCCCATGCCGATCAGGCAGCCCTTCATCACGTGACAACCGTGAAGTATGGCCCGATGTCCGACGGTCACGTCCTCCTCCAAGACCGTGGGATGGGTGTTCTCACTGACGTGGATCACGGTGAGATCTTGAATGTTGGTCCGCGCTCCGATCCGAATGTAGTGTACGTCGCCGCGCAGCACCGCTCCGAACCAAACGCTGGAGTCGCTGCCCAGCTCCACCTCCCCAATCACCTGGGCGCTCTCCTCGACGAACACTCCCTCGGCGAGCCGGGGCTGCTTGCCCCCGAACGATCGAATCAAGGCTTACCCTCCCTCGGTTTGCCGCAACCAGATGAGCCCTCGCGTGAAATCGTAGGTGACCGCCAGATGGCGCAACAGGGAGCTCCCCAGCACACCGACCGGCTGCCCCGGATAGGGAAGCTTCTCCATCTCCACCAGGCGCACCGGTACTCGCCAGGCAGTAAATCCTCCCACCCTCAAGGACGTGAGCTCGATCATGGTCGCTTCCTTGTCGGCGAGCTGCTGCTGGCGTGCCCAGTTGGCGTCGAGAAAACTGACCGACGAGGAGGGATCGACCACGAACCGGGTAGAGAGCGAGTCATTGACTACCGTTTCGACCTGGACCCCGGGAAGCTCTTTGTCGAAGAAAACGCCGCCCGCCGGCACGTCCGCCCCCTCCGGAACGGGCTCGAGGAGCAAGAGGGCGCGGGGGTAGTGCACGGTGAGTCGAAAGGGCTCGAGGAACTCTCTTCCAATCCTGCCGTAGCTCGGGATGCCTTGGATCCGGGTCAGATCGTCGGCTTCGATGATGAGCGCTCGCACGCCACTGGCACCGACCCTCCCAATCTCGAGGGTAGCGAGGTAAACTACCGGCACCTCCTCCTTGCTACCAAAATAATCGATCTCCTGCACTTCATTCCGGCTAGCCAGCTCCATGCCGCTACCGGCAACCAGCGTATTGTCGAGGAGGACTTCCGAGATGGAGAGATCGAGAAGAAAGGGGTATCCCTCGCTGCCGTTCAAACGAACGGAGACGATGGGGACCGCCAAGTCCGAGACGGTGTCGAACCGGATCCACTCGGGAGCCGCCGTCTTGGCATCGGGAACAGCGAAGAGAAAAAGCGCGCCAGACGCGATCGCCAGAAGCGCACCGATGGGTCTCGGTCTCTCTTTCATGGTCGCCCCTTTTCCCTTCTGGTGGTGGCGATGCCGACGGCACTCAGAGCCTCCACCGTCCGACCGCTTTGGCTCTCGAACTGAAAGGTGGCGTGGTTGATGTTGAAGCGTTCCTTCAAGAAGGCCTCCGCTTGTTGGGCCAGTCTCTCGGTCTCGCTCACCCGCAGATCATCGACGTCCACGTGAGCCGACAGGGCGTACATCCCGGAGGTGATGCACCACACGTGCAAATGGTGTACGTCCCGTATTCCGGGAATCCCTCGTAGCCCATCCACGACTTCCTGCATGTTGACGTCGCGGGGAGTGGCTTCCAACAGGATATCCACCGAGTCCCAAACCAAGCGCAAGGCCCAGAAGAGAATCACCCCACAGATGGCCACCGAAAGAAGGGGATCGATCACCGTCCAACCCGTCAGGGAAATGACCACCGCTCCTCCGATCACCGCCACCGACGAAAAGGTGTCGGTCAAGAGGTGGATGAAGGCTCCCCGAATGTTCAGGTCCTTGTGCTCGGCACCTCCCAGGATCAGCGCGCCAATCAAGTTGACGATGAGCCCGATGATGGCGATGACCAGCAGGGGTCCGGTGTCGATGGGCACCGGCTGGAGTAACCGCTGGTACGCCTCATAGAAGATGCCGACGGAGATGACGAAGAGAGTCGCCCCGTTGAAGAGCGCCCCCAAGATCTCCAGCCGGTTCAGCCCGTAGGTACGCCTCTCGGTGGCCGGCCGTT
The DNA here is from genome assembly GCA_035291825.1 of Vicinamibacteria bacterium. Lineage (GTDB taxonomy): Bacteria > Acidobacteriota > Vicinamibacteria > Marinacidobacterales > DATDRI01 > DATDRI01. The sequence goes on from DATDRI010000242.1 coordinate 3,336, forward strand.
CGGAGAAAAGGATTGCCAAAAAGGAGACGGCCAGCGCTAGGAGATGAGTAAACATGTGGCCAGCGTCGGAGAGCAGTGCCAGCGAGTTGGTGAGAAATCCTCCCACCGCTTCCGCGATGAAGGTGGCGCCGGTGAGGATGATGGTCCACAGGAGCCGGCGCCGGTTTCGCACCCTAC
>DATDRI010000243.1:0-1738 GCA_035291825.1 Vicinamibacteria bacterium
CGGCGTTGGCTTTCTGGCCGGCCCGAAAGTGGACTCTGGCCAGATTGAGATACATCTCCGGATCGTAGGCGGCGGCACCTAGCGCTCGCTCACACAGCCTTCTGCCTTCTTCCAGCTTCCCCTCGGTGAGCGCCACCAACAATCCATGGTAGGAAAGGTGCTGCGGCTCGCTGCTGCCGTCTTCGACTAGGCGTCGAAAATCCCTGGCGGCGGCCAGGGCGCCGCCTCTGCGGTAGGTAGCCAGGGCCTTGCGGAAAAGCGTGTTCCGTTCGTTGATATTCATTGCATTGGCTCCATGAAAGTCCAAAGAATCCTTCCTTTTTATGAATCCCGAAATACCGGGGGGATTAGAGTCCAAGCGACACCGAGGAGTCAAATTTGCGATTTGCAATCGGTTCCTTCCGGAGATAAACCCCCGGGAAGGGAGACGACCATTATGAAGGAGCTTGTTCTCGGGATGGCTGAGTTGGGTGTGCTGGGCCTAGGGAGCCTGCTGGGGGGTCAGGTAGCTACGTTGGGCGCCCAACCGGAGCCCCGCGTTCTGATCGAGACCGATCTCGGCGATATAGAGGTCGAGATCTACCGAGAGAAGGCTCCGGTCACCGCGGCCAACTTCCTGAGGTATGTCGACGAGCGCCGCTTTCGTGGGGCGGTCTTCTATCGGGTGGTGCGCCTGGACAATCAACCCGACAACGACGTCAAGATAGACGTCATCCAGGGCGGACTGGGTCTCGAGGATCACCCTAGCCGCCTACCGGCCATCGAGCACGAGACCACTCGGGATACCGGCATCCTCCATCGGGACGGCGTGATCTCCATGGCGCGCTTGGCCCCTGGCACGGCCACCTCGGAGTTTTTCATTTGTGTCGGCGATCAACCGGAGCTCGATTTTAATGGTCGCCGAAATCCGGATGGTCAAGGCTTCGCGGCTTTCGGGAAAGTGGTGGAGGGCATGGAGGTGGTGAGAAAGATCCATCAGCAACCCGCTGATGGCCAATCGCTCCAACCAGCGATCGCGATCACCGAGATGGCAAGGCTTCGCTAAGTACCGAACCTATCGCAAGGCGATCCCGGAAGCATCGTTCTCCGACAGGCCGGCCCGGCGCTCCTCGGCCTCGAAACGGTTCTGCAGCCGCTGGTAAACGGCCATGACCTTGGGCACGTAGTTCCGCGTCTCTTCGGCGAGTCGGCTGGTGTCGGCGCGGAAGTAATGCGCGTTACGAGGACCGCCATTGTATTCCGCCAGCACCAACTCCACGTCGTCGTGCGTGGACAAGAGGATGTCCAGATAGAGGGCCGCCATCTCGGTATTGGTCTCCGGATCGTAAAGCATCTCGTCCGAATACTCCCAACTCAGCGTCCGCGCCAGTAGGCGTCCGGTGGTGGGCTGGATCTGGTAGAGACCGGCGGAGCTGGCATGGCTGGTCGCGTTCGCGTTGTATCCGCTCTCCACTATCCCGACCGCCAGGAAGAGAAGAGGATCGACAGACGGGTACTTTTCGGAAGCGCGGAGGATGAGCTGTGCATATTCATACGCCTCGCCCAAACCGATCCGATAGTTGACCCTAAGGATTTCGTCCCGGATCCCGAGTAGCAGTCTCTGGCGTCTCGAGTCGAAGCGTGCGCCGGAATCGAGCTGCTGGGCCTTCCGCTCTACTTGAGATATGGCGGACTCCACGCGCTCGTTGATGACGCGCATATGTTGGAGGGCGAAGAAGGCCGAACCGATCGCTAGGAG
>DATDRI010000244.1:0-6601 GCA_035291825.1 Vicinamibacteria bacterium
TCGGGATGAACCCCTCCCGAAGGCGCGCGGAATGCGCCGGCCGGGTATTCGTGCTTGCGGACAACCGCCAGCTCATCCGCCCTCAGAACGAGCACCGTGACGTCATGGGCTCGGTGGAGCTTGATGTGCTTTTGCACCTGGGCGAACTCCTCCTCGCGCATCTCGAAGCTCCAATTCTCCATGGCGGGCTGACCGAGCTCCATCGCGATCTGTTGAGTGATCTGCCGGGTTATGTGCATGAAAGTTGCGGACGGCTAGACACCGTCCCCGACCTCACCTCGGAGCAGCTCCACGAAATCATGGATCACGATGGGAGCAATCCAGTCTCGCGGCCCGATCACTTTTGCCACCAGCTTTCCGTCGCGATCCACAATGTAGGTTTCCGGGTACTTGAAAGTGGAGAAGCGGTGGGCGATCTTCCCGCCTCTATCGTGGAGGATAAGCAGGCTGAGCTGGTATTCCTGCCGGAAGCGCTCTACGTCTTCCAGGCTCTCGTCGACGGAGGCCGCCAACACCCGGAGCCCCTTATCGCCCAAGGCCTGCTGGAGTTTTTGGAGAGACGGCATTTCTTCGACGCAAGGCGGACACCAGGTGGCCCAGAAATTGAGCACCACGACTTCACCCCGGAAGTCGGAAAGGCTCACCGTCCGGCCTTCCAGGTCGGGAAGAGCGACGTCGGGGACGGGTTGCCCGATGGTTGGAACGGGAGGCGGCTCGCTACACGCCGCTAGGGTTGCGACCAACAGCAGGGTGCGCCGCAACACCGCTACTCACTCCCGGGCGGAGCTGCGGTGCGGGCCACCCCTGCCAGCTCGGCGACCGAAGCCACCGCCAGAGCGGGGTCATCGGTCATGATCCCGTCGACCCCCCAGCTCAGCAAACGCTTCATGTGAACCGGCTCGTTCACCGTCCAAACGTGAACCTCGAGGCCGAGTCGGTGCGCCGCCTCGATGAAAGCGACTGAAGTCACCCGTCGGAGGCCGAAGTACTCCGGCACCTGCAGGGCAAGGCCGGGTGCCTGGTAACCGTCTGTCACTCCCCCCCGCAGCCGAGCCAAAAATTCACGTATCTCGGCCTTGCTGAAGCTCGTCGGCACATTGCCGTCGAGGGATCTAAACTCCTTCAAGTGTTCATGCTCGTGCGACGCCACCAGCACTCGCTCCATGGCTCGGCAGCGACGGATCACCTCCAGAACCGCGCTGCCGATTCCTTCTCTTGTTTTTTTGATCTCGATGGTGATGCGTGCCTCGGGGAATTCTTCCAAGACTTCTTCCAGGGTTGGAATCAGCAACCCCTGGGCTCGGTAAGGGAAGGAGCGCCCTCGGTCCAGCGTGAACTCGTGTCCGGCGTCCAGTCGGCGAATCTCGGCGAGCGTCATCCTCTCCACCCTACCCCGCCGGCCGGTGGTGCGGGATATGGAGTTGTCATGAATTACGACTACCTGTCCATCCACGCTCAAATGGACGTCGAGCTCTAGGTAGGGCGCGCCAGCCTTCCGCGCCAGGCGGAACGACTCCAGTGTGTTCTCGGGAGAGCGCGCGCTGGCGCCGCGATGGGCAAATAGCCGCGGTTCAGGCCCTGAGAAAAAACCGCTTTCCCGCCTAGCGTGAATGACCAAGCCAGCTCCTCTCCGGCCTTCCAGTGCGCCAGCCGCTCACTCGGGCCGCATTCCGCTCGAAAAACCCAAGGAGCCAGTCCGGCGAGCATCAGGCAAGCGAGCCGTTTTGAGGCGGTCTTTATTATCCGGAAGGATCCTGGGGTAAGTCAAAGACCGGAGCGGTCACGAAGACACCCAAAGGACGGGGGTCCTCTCTCGAAGGCTCGAGATCCACCGGCCGGAAGCCGGTGGCGCACTCGACCGCTAGCCAGCCGAATCCATGGGTGGCGGGAATCTGAAGGCGCTTCGCTTCGAAGGGTCGGAGAGGGAACCGGACGACTCCCTCGGACTGCTGGACCGTAATCCAGTTCTCCTTTCCTCCGTTGACCAAGGACAAAACGGTGTGGGGAGACAGCTCTTGCTCCAGAGCAAACCGGGCTTGGCTTCCCGCCCGAACCCAAAAACCCGACGGCTCATAGAAGACGTTATCGTCCAAAGAATGCAGTCGAAGTCCGGAAAGGAGCTGCAGCGACTGGAACGCGGTGACGAAGTCCGCTTCCAAGTGGACCGCTCGAAGGTGGAGATTGGGTATCGACTCCTCACTGCGAACGTGAAAACGGGAAAAGCCGACTCGAGTCTGGAACGGTTGACCGGGGCGAGCACTGGCGAAGCAGCCTTCGCCGTTACAAAGACGGAGCTCGCTCGACGGTCCGCCCTCCAGAACGAATTCCCCGGCAGGAAGGCGAACGGGCATGCTCTCCCAGAGACCGCCAACTTCCCGCTCTTCTCCGGTTGAACCCCTCGCTTGGGGAAGAGGAAGCTCGATGAGCTGGAGCACTTCACCGTACTGGAGAGAGCTCACCGCAGGCAACATCAAGAAATGAGCCGTCTGACGGTTCGAGATGCCCCACAACAGCCGTTCCATCCAACGTCCGGACGCGGAATCCGGCAGGCGTCCGGGAGAAAGGACATCCACCAGCACGGTGCCCACAAGGATCGTAATAGCCAGCGAGGGTAGCCGAACCGCTCTACCCGAGAGCTGAATGATGACCGCCAACAACACCACCGCCACTCCCGCGCCTGCCAGGGCGAAAGAGCGGGAGTCGGCTCGTTGGATCGACGGAAGGTAGTGGGTAAGGTCCCAAGATGCTCCCAGTGCTTCCCACAGGCGACCGGTCCCGTCCCTTTGGTTGAGATACAAGTACTGCCCGGGAACTGAGGCCATGTAGATTCCGAAAAGCACACTGCTCAACAGGAGCGGACGCGCCCAAGGATACATTCCGCGCCCGGACTCCTGGCGCCAGACCGCCCCGGCACAGGCAGCCAGCAGAGGCAGCGCCGGAAAAAGAAAACGGGCGGGGGCCGACGTTCCTCCGAACCACACCGGGTGCGCAGCCCCAGGAAGGGCCACCGCGGCCAATGCCGCCACCACCAGAAAGCCCAGCGCGGGCCGCCATCGAAGGAAACTCACCAACGCGACCAAGGCGAAGACATAGAAAGGCGAAGCAGGCAAGAGCCCCGCCTCCTGGTCGAAGAAGAGGCCGGCGAGACCCCGGGGGATGCCGCTCCAGAAAACACGTTGCGTACCCCAGGAGGTGAGAGGGTTGGGGCTCCCGGTAAGATAATAGAAAAAGGTCAGGACTCCCAGCAGTCCAGCGGACATCCCGACCAAGACCCCCCATCGCTTGCCACGCCAGAAGTGCAGTGAGCCCAATCCAAGAACTGCAGCAAGCGGGAGAAACTTGATGTGAAGTAAGGGTAGCAGGCCGAAACCAAGCCCCCAGACGACAGAGCCGAGAGAGCTGACGGCGTGGGAAGACAACCAGCGCCGAAAGACCGACACTGCCAAGACCGCCGCCGGAAGCTCCGGATAGGCGGCCGTCAAGAGAAAAAGCGCGGGCGCGGTGAGGCCGAACCCTACCACCACCCAGAGCGCGGCTCGCCGGTCGCCTGCCAGAAGCTCCACCGCCCGGAACAACTCTCGTACCGCAACGGCACCCAACAAGGCCTCGGTGAGCAGCACGCCCGTCAATCCCAACAGGGCGAATCCGGGCAAGAGAAGGAGAGGCAGGCCGACCCCGTGGATGGAATAGGGGGTTCCGTGCGCTAAATGCGGACCTATCTTGCCGTCATAGAATTCCCGGAAGCTTCCCTCTGCATAGTCGTCGTCGACCCGCAGATCGTGATCACGGAGAAGACTCTGGGCGATCAGCATGTAATGCGGCTCGTCGCCGGTGAGCCCCACCTCCTGCTGGGCTCGGTGGCCGACCCATAGGTACAGCCCGAGCGCCACGACCGCCACCTGATTCGCCGAGGGAGATAGGGTCACGCCGAATTGCTCGGCGGCTCTCCAACAAGACGCCGCCAAGCTTCCCAGCAAGAGCAGGTCCAGCAGCGGTCCGGAAATAGCGGCAAGAAACGGGACCACGGAAAGCGCGCCCGGAACGTAGGCGAGGTTGGCGAGGCCGGGAAGCAGCAAGGGCCGCAGGATCTCCGAAGCCTCTTTTCCTGCCAGCCACCTCCCCAGCCAAGCTCCCGCCAGGGCTCCGGCTGCCAGAGCGGCGATCCACCATCCGATGGGGGGAGTGGTGACAACAAACGTGGGCTCGGAGAGCCGATCGACCAGCGGAACGCGCAGCGCGCCGCGCACGACGAGAGCGGTCGCGGTCGATGCCCCAGCCGCAGCGGAGAGAAGCGTTGCCGGAAACGGGCGAACTTTCTGCAAGGCCTAACGCCCCGTCAGCCGTTCCTCGAGCAAGGCGAGCCCTATAAGGGTCTTGGCGTCCCGGATCTCGTGCGCGGACACCATGCGAAGCGCCCCGGGCACGCTGAAGAGCCGAACTTCTATCCTTTCGTCCTCTTCGGGCAGAGGTTGCCGCTCTTCCAGCTCGGTGGCGAGAAAGAGATGCATCCGCTCATCGGTAAAGCCGGGGGCGGGATAAAATTCCAGCAGGCTTTGCAGGCGATGGGGATAGTAGCCCGTCTCCTCTACTAGCTCGCGGCGAGCCGCTTCCTCCGCCGACTCACCCGAGTCGATGTGACCGGCGGGAGCTTCCCACAAGAAGTCACCGACGGCGTAGCGGTATTGCCGCACCAACACCAGGCGCCCATCGGCAGTGATGGGCATTATGACCGACGAGCCGGGATGGCGGATGACTTCTCGCACCACCTCCAAGCCCCCCGGCTCTCGGACACGATCGACATCGAGGGTGAGCAAGCGACCCCGATAGGCGACCCGGTGCGTCAACCGCTTCGCGGCGCGGTCCGAAGACATGCGAACGATTCTAGCATGCTGCTTCGGCGCTGGGTGCTGGCGAAGGCTCGGCTACACGAATGTCTGGGAAATGCGAAGAATGACTCTCAGGGCTCTTGCTGGGGAACCGCGTAATAGCCGGTGCGAGTCCGCACCACGAGATTGGGTCGATCCTTGATGCGAACTTCGATAGCGCGCCAGCGACCGTCTCCCGCGGTGTTCGAGGGAATATAGGCCACGCGGTACTGGCTATGAAGCTCGTCCTGGATGCGAGAGAAGGAATCGTTGAGCTCGCCGATATCCTTGGGAAAGAAGGCCGCCCCTCCCGTTTCTTCGGAAAGCTTGTCCAGGAACCCTTTGTTGACACCTTGGCCCCCGAAGCCACGACGTCCTTCGAACCCTACCGAGTAGATCGTCACTTCCGAGAACTTGGCTCCTTCGATGCAATCGTCTTTGGAGGCCTCGCTCCCCACCCCCACCGATTGTGAGTCGTCACCGTCGGTGAAAACCAGTAGCGCCTTTCTCCCCTCTACGGTTTCCAGCTTGAGGATAGAGAGGAGGATAGCGTCGTAGAGAGCCGTCCATCCCGAAGGGTACAGCGACTGAATGGTGCTCACCAGCCGGTCGACGTCCTCGGTGAAGTAAGTGCTGAAGCGCACCCGCTCGTTGAAGTCTCCCACAATGGCCTGGTCTCCATCCCAAAGCTTGCGCACGAAGTTGGCAGCCGCCTCCTTCACCCCGTCGACACTGGGCCGCATGCTGGTCGAAGCGTCGAGGAGGAGAAGAACCGTTATCGGTGTGACTTCGGGATTGAAGAAACTCAGCTCCTGACGAACGCCGTCCTCGAAGACCTCGAAGTCCGATTCCGTGAGGCCGGGGATGAAGCGCCCGTTCTTGTCGGTCACCACCACGTCGAGGTTCACCGCCGACACCGCGACCTTGAACTGGAAGCGGTCCCCTGTTTCTCCCTGAGAACGTGCCGTTCCGGGCGAGATCAGGACCAGCAAGCCTAATAGAACCCAGGTGATGATTCGCGTCATGTTGATCCTCCCTTGCCTAGCTGAGCTCCATCTGCGGCGGGCAAGTAATGGCCCCGAAAAGAGCCCTCATCGAGACCGCCCAGCCCTGGCATCTCTCTGACGGTTGGCGAGCCGACGGGTTAAACCCTTTGAATTGTAGCACAAAGACGGCGGGCTCCCAAGGAACGGCGGATTCACTTGGGTGACTGTCGTTTGTCCGTCCCGCTGGTTTTGGATAAACTTCTAGACAAATGGACAAACGCTTCTTCACCGTCCTGGAGGCGAACGAGCTCATCCCATTCCTTACCGAACGGCTGCGCCAGCTCCACTCGATCTACAAGGGTTTGAAGTTGAACGCGGAGAGCCATACACCCAAACTTCAGGACGTTCTCGTTCGAGGCGGTATCCCCGTCGACCTCGGTTACCTGCATCTCATCGGTCGTCTGCAGGGGCTCACCTCGGAGATCTGCTCACAGGGCTGTCAGATCAAGGACGTAGAAAACGGACTCGTCGACTTTCCAACCATCTGGGAAGGGCGAGAAGTCTATCTCTGCTGGAAACTCGGTGAGCAGGAAGTGAGCTTCTGGCACGAAATAGACGCCGGCGTTGCCGGTAGGCAACCCCTCAAGAACGATCCCCGTACCTAGAAAGCCCGCTCGCACCTTGGCGATCTCGAATCCTAAGACGGATCGAGCGCCGGTGCGTTCAACTCCAAGTCGACGGTGGAAGTGG
>DATDRI010000245.1:0-5570 GCA_035291825.1 Vicinamibacteria bacterium
GTAGCGAGAGGCCATAGAGCATGGTCCCCGTCGATACCGCTCCGAACAGAATGTACTTGAGGGATGCTTCGTTGGAGAGGCGTTCCCCCTTCAAGTAACCGACCATGATGTAGGAGCCCACCGACACCATCTCCAACGCCAAGTAGATCATGAGGAGATTGATGGAGGTCGCCATCCACATCATGGATACCGTGACCGCGAGCAACAGGGCGAAGAACTCACCCTGGTTCACTCCCGCCAGCTCGCGAGACGGAACGGAAAGGAACAAGACCAGGAGAGCGGTCACGATAAAAAGAAATCGGAACAGCAAACCGAAGTGGTCCAGCACCAACATCCGGGAGAAGAGAGCGCCCTGCGGCGCCTCCTGGAGCATCACGGTGAAAACACCGGCCATCACCAGGCCCGCCAGGGCCAGCAGGATGGTCCCCAACCGGCGGTCTTCCCGGCCACGTAGAGCGATATCCACCGCCACCACCACCAGCAGCGTCAATACCAGCGTCAGCTCGGGCAGGAAGTACTTGAGGCTCGCCAGGGTTCCGAGAGACGGCATGGCTATCCTTTGAGGGCGGTGGCCTCGTCCAGGTTCACGCTCTTCAAGATCCGGTAGAGGGAAAGAACGATGGCCAGCGCGACGGCCGCCTCGGAGGCGGCGATGACGATGACGAAGATGGCGAAGATCTGACCCGAGAAATCCGAGGAAGAAAAGCGCGAAAAAGCGACCAGGTTGATGTTGGCTGAATTGAAAATGAGCTCGATGGACATCAGAACGTTGACCGCATTCTTCCGGGTCAGAACTCCCAGAAGACCGAGGGAGAAGAGGATGGCCGAGACGACCAGATAATGTTCCAGGGGAATCACAGGTCGGACCTCCGCCGCACGATCATGGCAGCGCCCATGAGCGCGATGAGTAGCAATACCGAGGCCGCCTCGAAGGGCAAGATGTACTCGTTCATGAACAATTCTCCGATACTGGAGGTGGTCGGCCCCTCGAAGCCCGCGAACCCCATCTGCCTCCACGGCGTACGGTAGATGATACCTACAATCGTCACCAAGACGGCCACCGCCACCGCCAGTCCCGGCCAGAACTGTAGGGTCTCCGTCTTCAAATCGACGCCATAGATGCGGTGGGTCAGCATGACGCCGAACAGCAGCAGAATGAGGATCCCGCCCACGTAGATAAGAACCTGGACACCGGCCAGAAAGTCGGCTCCCAGCAGCACGTAGAAAACAGCCACACCGAAGAAAGTAGCCAACAGAGCGAAAGCGGAATGGACCAGATTGGGACCCAGGACGACGAGCGCCGCAGAACCCACCACCAGGACGGCAAAGACGTAGAAAATGATTTGAGTCGTGAGCTCTGGCATAGCCGTCTCGGTCTACTCCCCCCCTACCGCAACCGGCACCGGCTCTTTCTTCGGCTCGGGTGGACTCGGTTTCTCCTTGGCGAATCGATAGAGGAAGTTCCCCTTCACGCTCTCCGCGAACTCGTATTCGGGCGTCATCACGATGCAATCGGTAGGGCAGGGATAGACGCAGAGCGCGCAGTAACAACAAAGTGTCATGTCGATGTCGAACTGCGTCACTTTGAGCTTGATGGCCGTGCCATCGGAAGCGAAGATGGGCGCTTCCTCTTTGTCCCTCTTGTCGGCGGTGATGTAGATGCAGTCGATCGGGCAGGCTTTCTCGCACTGCTTACATCCGATGCAGTCTTCGATCTTGACGTGCAGTCTCATGCGGGAGCGAGCGTTGAGAAGACCCTCCGGCACGATGAGCGACTTCCAGCGTTCCTCGGGCTTCTCGTCCGCCTGGTACTGCTGGGTAACCGAGGGCATGAAGATGTGTCTCAGAGTCACCGCCATGCCCTTGGCCACCGTGACCACGGCCTCCAACATATCCGTGAAGTACTTCCTCATGGTTCTCCCGTTACATTTCTCCGCGAGCTCAGCTCGGCAAGGAAAGAAAGCCCGCCACGATGAGGAGCGCGAACGCGATCGGTATCAGGTACTTCCAGCACATGGCCATCAGTTGATCGACCCGCAGCCGGGGCAGAGTCCAGCGCAGCCACATCTGGACGAATACCAGAAACATGGTCTTGGCAAAGAACGAAAGTGTTCCGGGCACCAGCGGCGAGGAGAGGACACCCTGCCAACCGCCCAAGAACAGCACCACCGCCAGCCCGCTGACCAGGAACATCGCTCCGTACTCGGCGAGAAAGAAGAACGCGAACCGCATGCCGCTGTACTCGGTATGGAAACCGGCCACCAGCTCCGATTCCGCTTCGGGGAGGTCGAAGGGAGTGCGGTTCGTCTCCGCCAGCCCGCAGATGAAAAAGACGACGAAGGCGATGAGGTTCACCGGAAACATCCTGAAGATGAACCAGTGGAAGAGTCCTCCCTGCTGGGCGAGCACGATGTCTTGGAGGTTCAGGCTTCCCACTTGAACGATCACCACCAGCAGGGTGAGGATGGTCGGGATCTCGTAGCTGACGAGCTGCGCCGCCGATCGCATCCCACCAAAGAGCGAGTACTTGTTGTTGGAGGCCCAACCGGCCATCAAGGTCCCGATGGTATTGAGGGATCCGATCGCGACCACATAGAGGACACCGATGTTGAGGTCGGAGACGACCAGACCATCTCCCCAAGGAAGAACGGCGAAGGCCGCGAAGGTTCCCGCCACCACCAGGTAAGGAGCGAGCCGGAAGAGGATCTGGTCGCCCCACTTGGGAACGATGTCTTCCTTGAACAGAAGTTTGATCCCATCGGCGAAGCTCTGCAGGACGCCGTGCCAACCGACCCGCATCGGGCCCAGCCGGTCCTGAGTGTGGGCCGCCACTTTTCTCTCGAACCAGATGGCGAAGATGGGAAACAGGGACAAGAAACCCACCACCGCCGCCACTCCCAGTCCTCGCGCCACCGCCGGACGCAAGGCCTCCGGGACGTTGGCCTCGATCAGCGCAGAGAGCAATCCGGCGACGGCCGGCAGCGCCGCGATCAGCCCTATCAGCCCCGCCGCGCCCACCACCACCGCCGCCGAGATCACCGGCAAGATCTTCATCTCGATCTGGCGGGCCCGGGTGATCATCAGCGATCGATCTCCCCCAGAACGATGTCCAGGCTGCCGATGATGGCCACCACGTCGGCGATCATCTCGCCACGGGCGATCTCATGGAAGAGGCTCATGTGAACGAAACAAGGGGATCGCCCCTTGACCCGGAACGGGATGAGACTTCCATCGCTCACCACGTAATAGGCGAGCTCCCCGCGGGGCGTCTCGGTCCGCAAGTAGGCCTCTCCTTGGGGCGGCTTGACACGCTTGGGAAGGTGCTCGTGCACGTCACCCTCCGGGAGACGATCCAGTGCCTGCCGAATGATCTTGCAGCTCTCTCTCATCTCCAGGATGCGAACGTAGTAACGATCCCAACAGGAGCCGATGGGACCATGTTCCGCCGTCCCGATGGGGACTTCGAAGTCGTACTTCTCGTACCCGCAGTACGGTTCTTCCTTCCGAATGTCCCATTTGATACCAGATCCCCGGAGGTTGGGTCCGCTGATGGCATAGGAAACCGCCAGCTCGGGCGGAATGATGCCTACCGTCGCCGTGCGTTTGGTGAAAATCTTGTTGAAGCTCAACAGGTCGTCCACCTCGTCTACCGTGTGCCCGAACTGATCGACGAAATACCGGCACTTCTCTACCCACCCTTCGGGCAGATCATGAGAGACCCCTCCTATCCAATTGAAGTTGTAAAGGAGCCGTGCGCCACAAAGCCATTCAAAGAGATCGAGCACCATTTCCCGATCGCGGAAACAGTGCAAGAAAGGAGTGAAAGCACCGATGTCGATACCGTAGGTTCCCACCGAAAGCAGATGGCTGGCGATCCTCTGCAGCTCGGCCACCAAGATGCGAATGGTGTTGACCCGTTCGTTGACCCGGATCCCCATCAGTTTCTCGATGGTCAGAGCGTAGGTCAGGCTGTTGGCCATCGAGCCGACGTAATCCATGCGGTCGGCGAAGGGAATGACGCCGGGGTAGTCGACGTTCTCGGCGTGTTTCTCGAAATTGCGGTGGAGGTAGCCGATGTGCGGGCGCGCTTGTTTGACCACCTCACCGTCGGTCAGAAGCTCCACGCGGAGTACCCCATGGGTCGACGGATGCTGAGGCCCCATTTGGAGGATCATCTCGTCGCCGGTGAGATCCTCCTCGCGGAAGGAGGGGACGTCCTCGGACCAGAGTTGTTGTTTGACTGTCGTCGACATAACTTAGTGCTCGTGGGCTCTTCGCCCACTCGCGGCGCTCGCTCTTCGCTCGCGCCTAACAACACGGCCGGATTCCCTTGCACCGTAACTCATGAGCAATTCCTCCCGGCCGGGGCCGTTCAGTCGAACGGCCCCACGCCGAGTTTTTCACCCTCTTTGGCCCTCTCCACCATCTGCTTTCCCGGCTTCACGGGAATGCCGTGCCACTCTTCCGGCCACACCCAATCCTTCCTGAGTGGATGACCTTCCCAGTCGTCGGGGAGCAGAATCCGGCGCGGGTCGCTATGACCCTCGAACACGATCCCGAAGAGATCGTAGGCCTCTCGCTCGTGCCAGTTCGCCGTTCGCCACACCCTCTCCACCGTGGGTACCTTGGCGCCCTCGCGGGGAGTCTCCACCTTGAGCACGATCCAATGACGATGCTTCAGAGAGGAGAGGTGATAGACGACCTCCATCTTTTCCTCTTTGGGGTAGTCCACGCCGGAAAGGCAATGCAGGGTGTCGAAGGCCAGATCTCGCTGGTCTCGAAGCCAGAGGCCGATGTCGGCGATGGAGGAGGTCGCAACCACCAAGAATGGATCGACGACCTCCAGCTGGGAACGCTTGACCTTTCCCGGGAACTTTTCCTCGAGCTTCTTGAGGATGTCGGCTGGGCTCATGCTCTGGTTGCGACCTCGACTGCCTCTTTTTGTCTCCCTTCGCGGGGATCGTCCAGGAGCGAGCGCTCACGAATGACGTCCTGGAGCTTCATGACCCCGTACAGCAACGCTTCCGGACGGGGCGGGCATCCGGGCACGTACACATCGACCGGTATCACTTGATCCACTCCCTTGACCACATGGTACCCGTGCTGCCAGTACGGCCCTCCGTTGTTGGCGCAGCTTCCCATAGAGATGACGTACTTCGGCTCCGCCATCTGTTCATAGAGGCGCCGGACGCGGATTGCCATCTTGTGAGTCACCGTGCCGGCGACGATCATCAGATCCGATTGACGCGGCGTGGCTCTGGGGATCATGCCCAGACGATCCCAATCGAATCGGCTGGCACCTGCGGCCATCATCTCGATGGCGCAGCAGGCGAGACCGAAGGTCATGGGCCACAAGGCGGAGAGGCGGGCCCAGTTGACCACCTGATCCACCGTGGTCAATGCGATCCGACTGGCGCCCAGCGTCTTGATGAGGTCCATGACGCGCTCCTTCAGGCCGCTCTGTCAGTCGAGGACGCAGTCCTCGCATCGCGGGAATGGTGAGAGGCGCGATCCTCCTCCCGTACCCATTCCAGGTCTCCCTTGGCCCATAGATAGGCGAGCCCCAGCAC
>DATDRI010000246.1:0-2326 GCA_035291825.1 Vicinamibacteria bacterium
GATAACGCCAGGGGCTTGCCTGGACCTCTACCAGAATCGGAGATCCGGCGAGAGCCAGAACTTCCTCCTTCGTGTACGGGAAGATATCGACCCCCACGGGAAAAGCGCCCGGCAGGAAATCCGGAATCCGATCCCGAACCCTCTTATCCGAGCGGCTCAGAAGTATGAAGACGTCGACATCACTTCCGGGAGCGTAGGTTCCTTTGGCGAAGGACCCAAAGATAACGATCTCCTCGATCTCCGGATGATAGGAGAGCAAACGCTCGGCGTAGGTATCGACCGCTCGACGCAGGCCAAGTTTATCGATGGATTTGATGACGACAGAACTCAAGGATTGCCTCGGCGTTCGCTATGGACTCCTCCGCCTCCTTCCGCGTATAGAAATCCACTGGCGCCCCACGTTCGAATCCGTTCGGATAGCGGGTAGGAATATAGTGTTTATCCAACTCTTTGGCCTTATCGATGAGAGACGTATCCGGCCTTGCCTCAGACGGGAGATTGGCCAACAGGATACTCAAGGTATGTCCCCAAGCATCCAAGTTCAGTTTTTGAAACAGCGCTTTGATGGCCTTCTCCGCCGCCTGGTGACAGGCGAAGGCCGACCAGTCGTAGTCACCGTCGTCCCGGGCGTGACGCGCGTGCCGCAGATCTGCTTCTCCTTGTCGGAGCCAATCTGCGGAACGCTCTGCCATGGCTGTTGATGAACCTCTCTGTGCACCATCTTACCATCGAGGGTCCGCCCTCGGTAGCCCCGGCAGACTGGATGGAGCCGATGGTGATCTGGAGCTCGTACACCTGCCCCGCTTCCACCGACTGTGCTCTGTGACGGTAGCGTAGACCATGAGCTCGGCCGTCACCTTCACCTTGATTTGCAGACCGCAACACGCCCAACGGCTAGGCTCGGAACCTCGCCTCGATCTATATAGTACAGCAGGCTCGACGCCGTTCTCGCGCCGGGAGTTACTTTGTCACGATACGTAGGCGCCATCGATCAGGGAACGACCAGCACGCGCTTCATGATCTTCGACCGCGAGGCCGAGGTGGTCGCCTCGCATCAGAAAGAGCACCGGCAGATCTATCCGAAGCCCGGCTGGGTCGAGCACGATTCGTTGGAGATCTGGGAGCGCACCCAGGAAGTGATGCGGGGCGCCATGGAAAGGGCCGGCGTTCACGCTCACGACCTGGCCGCCATCGGGATCACGAACCAGCGGGAGACGACGCTCGTCTGGGACAAAAAGACCGGCAGGCCCTACCACAACGCCATCGTCTGGCAGGACACCAGAACCAGCCGCATCTGTCACGAGCTCGCGCAAGAGGGCGGACAAGATCGCTTCCGAGCCAAGACCGGCCTCCCCCTCAGCACTTATTTCTCCGGGCCGAAGCTCAAGTGGCTTCTCGAGAACGTCGACGGCCTGCGCGCCGCCGCCCAGCGAGGCGACGCCCTCTTCGGCAACGTCGACACCTGGCTCATATGGCAGCTCACCGGCGGAGCCAAGAGCGGCGCCCACGTCACCGACGTGACCAACGCCAGCCGCACCATGCTCCTGGATCTCCAGAGCCTCGACTGGGACGACGACATCCTCGAGACTCTGGGTATCCCCCGTCAGATGCTTCCCGCGATCCGTCCGTCCAGCGATCCCCACCTGTACGGGAAGACGCTTCCCGGCGGCCCGGTAGGAGGCGTTGTGCCCGTCTGCGGCGATCTCGGCGACCAACAGGCCGCGCTCTACGGCCAGACCTGCTACCAGGTCGGCGAAGCCAAGAACACGTACGGCACCGGATGCTTCATGCTTCTCAACACCGGAACCCAGATCGTCCCATCTCAAAGCGGCCTCCTCACCACCGTCGCCTATAAGATCAGCGACCGTCCGGCTCACTACGCGCTCGAAGGCTCCGTCGCCATCACCGGCGCCCTCGTTCAGTGGCTCCGTGATAACCTCGGTCTCATCGAAAAATCCTCCGACATCGAAACGCTCGCCAAGACAGTCGAAGACAGCGGAGGGATCTACTTCGTTCCCGCCTTCTCCGGTCTCTTTGCCCCGTACTGGCGCGCCGACGCCCGCGGCGTTATCGTCGGACTCACTCGCTACATCCATAAGGGTCACATCGCGCGCGCCGCCCTCGAGGCCTCGGCCTACCAGACCCGCGAAGTCCTGGAAGCCATGCACAAGGACTCCGGCGTCGAGCTCAAAGAGCTCCGCGTCGACGGCGGCATGGTCGTCAACGAGCTCCTCATGCAATTCCAGACCGACATTCTCGGCGTCCCCGTCGTCCGCCCCAAAATCAATGAAACGACCGCCCTGGGCGCCGCCTACGCCGCGGGTCT
>DATDRI010000247.1:0-3074 GCA_035291825.1 Vicinamibacteria bacterium
GGCCTTCGTCTACGCCGACACCGAGGGGAACGTCGGATTCTTTCCCGCCGGGGAGTTTCCCGTCCGCAATGGCTTCGACGGAAGCCTGCCAGTCGACGGGGCGTCGGGAGAGTTCGAATGGCAGGGCTACGTTCCCCACGAACTCAAGCCACTCCTTTTCAATCCCGAAGAAGGATTCATCGTCTCCGCGAACCAGAAAATGGTTCCCGATGACGCAAGCTACCCGCTGGGTCGAGATCAACTGGCTCCCTTCCGGGCGAATCGCATCGCTGCGCTTCTCGCTTCGCGCCCCCGGCTGGCGGCGGCCGACTTCCAGGCCATTCAGGCGGACCGCTACGACGTATCGACCGAGTCGATCCTTCGATACTTGGTGGCACTCGATGTGGAACCTGGTGATATCTCTGCCTCACAAAGACTGCTGAGATCCTGGGACGGGAAAATGGTGAAAGGCGCAGGGCCCGCACTCTATCAGGCTTTTTATCTGAGGCTGCTGGAAAACACTTTCCGGGATGACCTAGAGGAGACGCTTTACCCCGCCCTCTTGGACTTCATCGAGATGGGATACCCGGGAGGCATCTATGCCATCGTCGACGATCCCAACTCCGCTTGGTGGGACGACCGATCGACGCCGGTCGTCGAGGATCGAACGGCCGTCTTCCGGCGAAGCCTCGAAGAAGCGGCGGCACTGTTAGAGACCCGGCAGGGAGAGGATCCCTCGGAGTGGGATTGGGCGAGTCTTCACGGCGTGACGTTCCAGCACGCGCTGGGAGGTCAACGAGCACTCGGCTGGTTTTTCAACCGTGGCCCGGCTGCCTTCGGCGGCTCTACCTTCACCATCGCCAACGCCATGGTGTCGCTTAGCGATCCGTTCGGTGTTTCCGCCGGTACATCCCTCAGGTTGGTCATGGATGTCAGCGACTGGAATGCCACGACCTCAGTGGTTCCAACCGGAGTCTCCGGTCATCCACTGAGTCCACACTATTTCGACCAAAATGGGGATTGGCAAACCGGCCGCAATCACCCCTTGCTGTTCGACAGGTCGCAGGTGGAAAGCGCTTGGGAAGGTCGACTCCGTCTCACTCCTTAGGAACCGAGCGGCTAGTCATTTCGCGTCGTCTCAGCTCAAGGCGGGCGGCGGTCGGAGGCGTGATGATGGACTCTCAGCCAGCGTCCCTCGCGTAGCAGAAACACATCGGTCACCCAACCTTCCCACACGAACTCGATATCGTGGACAAGGCTCTTGATCTTCTGCTCATAGTCAATGACCGCGACCTCTCCGAATAGCGACACCTCCGCATGGTCGATGGTGGTCTTCGACTGCTGAAATTCTCCCAGCAGGGTCTCCAGCCGCTCCCGAACTGCCTCCCAACCGCTCGAGCGCGTGCTCACACCGGCGGGAATCATGCTCGACTCCGACCCCTGATAGTGAGCTCCCACCAGGCTCTTCAGATCCCGGCGATCGAAGGCCGCGGCAATCTCCAGTACGGCATCCAGCACTCGGCCTCCCGCTCGGTCCAGTTCGCTCAATGCTCTCCCCTTTCTCAACCCGGGATCTAAGGAACTGATTCTAAATACTATCGGACTTCATCGCAAGCTTGCCTTGCCATTTCCGGAGAGCTATAATTCCGCTCCGAACGAAGTGGTACGATTCCCTGCACGAAGAATTGCGGCTCGATCCCATGGGGAGCCATGTGACAGTTCGCAGTCGGTTTGCCTGACCAACGACCCTTTCCGTGCGCCCGATGGGAGATGCCATGCATCCTGTCTGTCCAGAATGTGAGTCCGAGCTCGAAATCGACGACCTGGACGTGGACGAAGGCGAAGTCATTAGTTGTCCGGAGTGCGGCGTGGATCTCCGCGTGCTCAGTATTGGCCCGATTGAGCTCGAGTTGGCCCCGCTAGAGGAAGGGGAATGGGGAGAGATTTGAGCGAACAGAGCGGTGTCGATGGGAAGCGAAGGAAGCTGTTGTCGATCCTCGAGGAGATGGGCTCCGTCATAGTGGCCTTCAGCGGCGGCGTGGACAGTGCCTACCTGGCCTACGCGGCTCATCATGCGCTAGGAGGCTCGGCCTTGGCGGTCACCGGTGAGAGCCCAAGCTATCCTGATTACCAGCGGCGAATGGCCAAGGAGGTCTCGTCGCGGTTCGGGATTCCGCATCTGTTCATCCGTACTCGCGAGGTGGAGAGCGAGGCGTATCGCGCCAACAACGCCGACCGCTGTTTCCATTGCAAGACCGAGTTGTACACCCGTTTGACCGCGCTGGCCAGAGAAAAGGGCTTCCGCCACGTGGTCGACGGTTCCAACGCTGATGACCGAGCCGACTTTCGACCGGGTCGCCAGGCCGCCAAGACGCTCGGTGTACGGAGCCCGCTCGCGGAAGTAGAACTCACCAAGCAAGAGATCCGCCTCCTCTCGAAACTGGCCTCGCTCCCGACCGCCGAGGAGCCCGCCTCCGCATGCCTGTCATCGCGGATTCCCTATCAGAGTCCCATCACTCCCGAAAAGCTTCGTGTCGTCGAAGAAGGGGAGAACGCGCTTCGCCGGCTGGGTTTCCGACACTTCCGTGTCCGACACCACGATAATCTGGTCCGCCTCGAGTTCGCGCCCGAGGAGATACCACGTGCCCTGTCCGCGGAGATGATCCCCCGGCTGGTCGAGACTTTCAAAGCGTTTGGCTTCGCCTTCGTCACCGTCGACCTTCAGGGCTATCGGACCGGAAGCCTGAACGAGGCACTTCGTTCTGCGCCTCACCTGCCAGTGGTATAATCGCCATACCAAAGCACGTAACCGGTTCCGCTTTTCAGGATCGACTACCTCATGGCCATCGAGATCCGCATTGAGAGCTCATGGCAGACCGATGATGGCGAGGGCCGAAGAATAGAGGTCTCGACCTCCGAGCGGGAACACCCGGGAGAAGATCCCAGCGAGGATTCCCGATGGTTCGCGGGCGGCGATCTCGAGGCGCTCAAACGCCATCTCATCGAGCTGGTCGACCAAAAGGCCGACCGCTTCCTGGGCCGCGAGAGTCGAGAATGCTCCCGTTGCTCGCGGGTCGTCCCCACCGACAGTAACG
>DATDRI010000248.1:0-7771 GCA_035291825.1 Vicinamibacteria bacterium
CCGCGAAGCGCCAGGGTCTCTACCGCCTCCGACTCGATCACTCTTCCCAGGTGATGTCCCGAGCCCTGAAGACGGGTCTCATCCGGGTGCAGACGAAGCGCTCCCTCGAGAAGCCTCTTTTTCAGCAGGGCGCCGGCGGCGACTGAGAACAGACCTTGATACCAGGTGGCGAACAACCGAAAGGGAACGAGCGTGACTAGGAGCAGCACCCAGGCCAGCAGCCAGCCGCGATCGAGGCGTCCCTCCAGCGCGGCTTTGCCTAGGACAAACCAAGACGCGAGCCCCAGGAGGTAGGCGAGCGTGTGGGTCGCGCAAAAACCGACAACGTATTTGGGAAGCCTGGCGTTGCGGATTTGCTCCCAGACGCCGGCACCGGCGGGCAAGCGCACCAGCCAACAGTTTCCGAT
This sequence comes from Vicinamibacteria bacterium, assembly GCA_035291825.1. Classification (GTDB taxonomy): domain Bacteria; phylum Acidobacteriota; class Vicinamibacteria; order Marinacidobacterales; family DATDRI01; genus DATDRI01. The sequence continues at coordinate 408 of DATDRI010000248.1, forward strand.
GATGACATGGCTCAGTCGTTCTTTGAGCATGACGGAGCGAGCCTGGGTGCGCCGGGCCAGGGATATTCCCGCTTGATCCAACAAGCGTTCGACGCTCTCGCTCACCGAAGCCTCATGGTTCCGCACCAGGGCGCTCACCAGCTGCTCGAGAGGGAGCCGGTGGGTTGCCAGGTCGGGGCCGAGCACTTGGACGCCTCGGCGACCGCCCCGAATCAGCGCCAGGAACCGCGGCCCTTCTCCAGGCAGTCGGAGGAGGGCGGGACCGGAGCCAGAGAGTAACTCTGGCAAGTCAGGGTAAGTCGCCTCCACCGGCTCGGCCTCCAGACCGAGCCACTCGGCGGTCGATACGATCCCCGCCTCGAGTGCGTCATCCTTCCAGGCGTGAGAGAAGTGGGGAGCGTCGCCCACCCTCTCCGCCAGCCCGCTGCGACGAGCCAAAGCCGTGAGGGCGTCGCCGACCTGGGAGAGCGGCCAGGAAAGCTCGCGCAGGGAGGCCGGCGTTGCCGTACTCGGGAGTCTAGCTGTCGGCAATGTTTCCACCCGTGAGCTCGAGGCGACGCCATTCTGGAGAAGACCAGAGGGCTCTCACCGCGGCCTCGGAGTCGAGCATGCCCCGATAAAGACTTCCGTCTTCTTTGGCTAACTGGTGCGGAGATCCGTCTTCTATGATGGTTCCGTTCGCCATGACCAGTACCCGATCGAAGGATTGTGTCTCGGCGACGTCGTGCGTGACACAGAGAAGAGTCGAGGATTTCCAGAACTGCCGACATCGCGCCAGGAGACTCGCTCGCTGCTTCGGATCCAGTCCTCGGAACGGCTCATCGAGGAGAACGAGGCGTACGCCGGGACGCAACATGGCGCGCCCCAAGCGCACCCTTTGTCCTTCTCCACCCGAGACCAACCCTCCTCCCTCGCCCAGAACGGTCTGATGCCCTTCCGGCAGCGATTCCAGAACACCGTGGAGATCGGCTTGTTCCAGCACGGCGGCCAGCGGTAGATCGGAAGCCCGGTCGTTGCCGTAGCGGAGATTGTCCAGTAGAGAAGCGTTCCAAACCTGAACCGCGGGATCCACCCAGGCGGTCTGCGATCGAAGCTCCGAGAGCTTCCCTTCCTTCAAAGCCTTTCCGTCCACCAGGACCGACCCGCCGGCGGCGCGGTGCCAACCGAGGAGAACGCCGAAGAGGCTCGATTTTCCCGCTCCCGACGGCCCCACCACCGCCACATGTTCTCCCGGTCTCACTTGGAGCCTGACGTCGTTCAAGATGAGATGTCCCCCCGCTTTCACACGAACGTCGTTCAAGGCGATGGAGACTCCCGCACGGTCGCTATCGTGACCCAGCGAGCTCTGTGCATTCTCGGTTCGGGTTTCTTCGTTCGCCGCGCCCAGCGGCTCGAGAAGGCGCAGCGTCACGTTGCGGTGCACCGGGTACTGCCAGATCAATTGTGCCAGCGAGATGCCGATAAAGGGCAGGCTCAGTGCCCAGTAAGCCAGCAGGAGCACGATGCCGATCTCACCCTCTCGTGCGACGTGATCGAGTATCAACCAGGCGGCGACGCCGAAACCCAGGAAGGCCTGGAATCCTTCCACTCCCACCAGGGCTTTCTGAAGTGAGAGGCGGGCGCGCGCCCATTGGACGAGCTGGCTCTCGTGCTCTCGCCGAAGCGACCGACCTGCACCATGGACCCGCAGAGGAACGAGACCCAGCAGCGCGTCGAGATAGAAGCGGCTCAACCCACCGACGTGATTGCGAACCCGAAGCTCTCTTTCCAACAGCAACGGCTGAGCCGCCAGGGGGACTCCCACCACCAACAACCCGGCGAGGATGGCCAGGGGCGCGCTGCTTGGCTCGAGCCAGATGATGGCGGCCACCGTCAGGATCAACTCGAAGAAGTACCGGACCACCAGGGCGCCCAAGGAGGGCAGGACTCTCAAGTTGTGGACGCTGTGATGGCGCTCCGCCATGTCCGAGGTGAGCCGGCTATGAAAGTAGCGGTCTCCGAGCAGAGGAATCTTGGTTTGAAAGGCAGCCCGCAGTCGCGCCTCCAGCCGTCTCCCCAAACGAAGCTCACTCACCGCGATGGGGATCTCTAGCAAGACCAGAAAGACAGCGAAGACCACCAGCGCCGTCACCGCTCCGAATCTCTGACCGGATAGGCCCAACTCGGGGGCGAGCTCGAGGAGCGCCCGGTACAACAGGGCTTCCATCACCAGCCCGGCGCCGGCGATGAACATGGCGGAAAGGAGAGAGAGCGGAACGAGAAGGCCATCGGCCCGCAGGAGCTGGAGGAGCTCACGCCCCGGTTGACTCGGCGGCTCTTCTCGTGCGGCGCGGAGCTCGGGAGACAAAGACGTCGGCTGCTCCGAGGAGTCGGTGTCGGGGCGCCTGCCGCGAACGCGGACCAGCACCGCCCCCCGCGCCAGAACTTGTTCTTGGTCGGCCGGTGCGGCCGTTCCGCTCCTGCCGTCCGAGTTGGAGCGGACCGACCAATAGGCTGGGGGGATGATGGCGAACGGATCCGCGCCGGTGCTCGACGCTTGGTCGAAGAGACGCTGCAGGACGGATTGGGCTTCCCATCCTTTGCGAAGTCCTCCCGAGCGCACCAGGGAGTCGGTGGCCCGCGCCGCCGCATCGAGAGTGGCAAGAGATCGCCAGCCCGGCGGGTCGAGCGCCCGGTCGAACGATTCCATCGCCTTGTCTGCTTTCATGCCGAGCGCGCCTAGCCGATGAACGAAAGCGGCCCGCGCCTCTGGTGAAGCGGCCCATTCTCGCCAGTCGGATGCGAGGACTTTCATGGTATGGGCGTAGAGCTCCTGTTGCAGTCTGGACGGAGTGATCCATCGGCGCCCGAAGCCAGGATCCATCACTTGCACCAGGCGACCGTGGCGACTCCAGACGACGACGAAGTGGGTATTTCCGTTGGGCAGGAGCACGACGGCGAGGGCGGGAAGAACTTCGGCACCTGGCAACAACACATGGTCGACCGGCACCAAGATCTGTTCCGCTTCCAACCCCAGTTGGACCGCGACCTCCTCAAGAGTGTCGATGGACGTGCCGTCGACGTCGGTCTGACAGGCTTCGCGCAGGCGGCCGTAGCTCACCGGAATACCGAAGCCTTGAAGGAGACACTTGAGTGCAGCCGGACCGCAATCCATGGCGGAGGATTGGACGACCTCGGGAACCAGGAAACGGCGATCGATCAAGGAACGGCGCTCAGGGCGAGGCAGGCTCGTCGCTCGCCGGGCGGGATAAGGCTCTGCCTATCACACGGAGGACGAGAGAGGCTGGAGAAACCTTCTCCACTTCCACCTCAAGGGTACCGGGCAGGCCATGCTGCAAGGGAACGGGAATGGAAGGCGCCTCTCCGACGTCCAGCTCCACCCGGATCTTGCCGTTCTGGGTCTCATTGGCGACTCTGGCCACCGTGGCGCTGACCGTGCCGTAGTGCACCCAAGGAAAGCCATCCAGGCGAAGCCGGCCGCTCTGTTCGGGTCTAACCCGCCCCAGAGCGTCTGGCGGTGAGAACTCCGCTACGATCCTCAGGTCTCCCGCCGGCACCACCGCCGCAACGCGATCACCGGCATCCAGGAACGAGCCCACCCGCAAAGGAATCACTTCTCCGATGGTTCCGGTGGTGGGCGCTCGAATCCGGTACCGGTCCAGCTCGTGGGCGAGCCTGTCCAACGTCGCCTTGACGATCCCGAGCTCCGCCTCGATCTCGGCGGCCTTCCTCTCCAACTCGGCGAGCAATGCCTGTTTCTCGCTCTGCTCCAGGCGCCGATCCATTTCGAGTCTCTTCAAGGATCTCTGATTGGCTTCTGCGGCGGCGTGCTGTTGCTGCGCCTCCGCCTCCGCTCGGTTTCGCTCCGCCTCCGGGACCAATCCCTCTTGGTGCATGCGGATCGAGCGGGCCGCCTCCTGCTCCGCCAAGCGAGCGGCCGCCTCGGCTTGCTGGAGTCGGGCCCCCGCCTCCTCGAGGGCCGAGCTCTCGGCTTGACGGGCTTGACCCAAGGCGGTGCGCTGCGCCTGTATCTCCTTTTGTAGTTTTTCCAATTGCGAGGAGAGCCCGGCCTGGTCGGCATGCTTCTCTTCCAATTGGAATCTGATCTCGTCCGAGTCGAGCTCGACGAGGAGCTCGCCTGCTTCCACGAACCGCCCAAGCTCGAGCCGAGTCATGATCACTCTGCCGGAAACGGGCGCCTCCACCGGGTGCGCTTCCTGGTCGACCTCCAGCCTGGCCGTGTCGGTCACCGCGTACAGGGACACTTCGGCGAAGAAGAACCAGGCCAGCCAGCCCATCAGAAGGAGGACGGCCACCGAAAGCGCCACCAGGGTGAGGCGAAAGCTATCCAGCTCCAGCGAGCGCATCGATCGCGAGAAGGGAGTCGACATCGGTTGGCTATTCTTTCCGTGAAGGGGGGATTGTCGCTAATCGGACCTTGTCTTTGCAAGGGTTTCCGAGTGCCACTTTGCTCCGGTCGCGCCCCACGGATATGATGCCCGGATAGGAAGAGAGATGAAGAGCCGTCGACGCCGATGGATTTGGAGAGTGCTCCTGGTTCTTCTCGTTGCGCTCCTGGGGTTCGTTGCTTACTCGCTGGATCGCATGGCGCTCTCCTACCTCACCGGACAGCGGCAGGTGCCCGGCCGCGATTTCTTCGGAGCCCCGGTTCGCACCGAAGGGCCGGTGCCGGGGTTCGCATTCCTCGGACAAATGGCACCGTCCCAGCAACCTCCGGGATTGCGGGTCGTGCGGCCGCGGGAGTCGGGAAGGGAGATGGGGTTACGTTCGGGCGACGTGATCACTCATGTCGACCAGCGTTCTTTCCTGCAAGGTGACGAGCTCTACCGATACTTCCTTTCCGACCACACCGCCGGGGATCGAGTCACGCTCACCGTGGAACGAGAAGGGGAGTCACCCCGCGAGCTTCAGCTGACTCTCGAGCCCTTTCTGAGAAACCCCGCGGACCTGGGGCTCCCTTACCAGGATGTCGAGATCCGTTCCGGTAGCGGTTTCACGCTCCGCGGCTGGTTCATTCCGCCGCCTCAAGGGAGCGACGGAAGAAGCGGGGTCTTCGTGCACGGCGCCAAGGCATCTCGCTTTCAGGGTCTGGCGGGCGCCACGCACTGGTACCGGCGAGGCTATGGCCTGCTGACCATGGACCTGAGTGGCCGAGGAGCGAGTGACGGTGAGTTCGTGACCTACACGGTGAACGAACGGCTCGATGTGGCTAGCATGACCAAGTGGCTTCGGCAGCAGGTAGGGGTGAGGCCGGAAGCGGTGGTCATCTTCGGAACCTCGAACGGCGCGGCCTCGTCCATCTATGCCGCTGCCGAGGATCCGGCGATCGCCGCCTTGGCTCTCGACGCACCCTTCTCGGATCTTTGGTCGGCGGCGGGCGACATGTTGAGCTCGCGCGGCGCCAGTCCTTGGTTCCGCTACCCGCTCGGCCTGTTCGTCTGGGCGCGCGCCGGACTCGATCTCAAGGCGGTACGCCCCATCGACGTGATCGGAGAGATTCGGACGCCGGTACTGTTCATACACGGTGACGCGGACGACCAAGTGCCGCCTTATCATTCCCAGCGGCTGGCCGAGGCCAGGGAAAGAGCCGGTCTTCCCACCGAGCGCTGGGTTCTTCCAGCCGGAGCGCACGGCTTCGATAACTATCCACCCCCCGGCATCTTCTGGAACCGTGTCCTCGATTTTTTCGACGCCGCCCTGGGCGGCGCGCCACCGGCCCTGACACTTTGAGGCGACTTCGAGGGAGTCGTCATTAGAGCTCATGTCACTACTCGAGCAAGCGACGACCGTCTTTAAGGACCTCATGAGTGCCGAGGGAAGGCTCAAGCTTCGCATCGAGCGCAACACCAAGAGACTCCTGGAACGGTACGCGCAAAGCGAGGCACGGATGGAAGCGGCGGAGAAATTGAAGTCCATCGGCTCTCCCGGCGCCATCTATTCTCTGGCCCGACGCTTCTCGGCGACGACGGAAAACCTGGGGGTCGATCAAGACGAGAAACGCCACATCCGGGACATGCTGGTGACCTTCGGCGAGGAGGCGGTCGAACCGCTGAAGCTCTACCTCCGTCGCTACAACCACGTCACCTGGGCGATCGATGCCTTGAGCAGCCTCCGACCCGACGAGGAAGTCGTCCCCTTCCTCATCGAGATCCTCCATGAAGGCGATCCGGTTCACATTCGTGGGGAGAAAGCCACCCAGCTCATCAAGGCTCTGGAAGGGAAGAGGGTGGATGGCGTCGTGGAGGGCGTGATCGCTTGCCTGAAGAGTCCGGACGATACGGTGCGTTGCGCGGCGGTGGAGTGTCTGGAGACTCACGCCGACGAGAAAGCGAGGGAGCCTTTGCTGGAGGCTCTGGTGAGCCCGGAAGAGGACTCGGTCCGCGTTCAGATGCGGATCACCGAAGCTCTGGAGGGGCTAGGTTGGGAAGTGAAGGGTTTTCGAAAGAAAGTCGAGGCGGTGCTCCGCGAGCCCTACCGCGTCAGCTCCAAGGGGAAGGTGACTCGTTAGAATCGTCTGCGCGGTAAGCGAGATGAGCGAAGGGGAGATTGGGTTGGGAGCGAGCCCGTCCCGGCAGCGCCTGCCCTCGCTCCGCCGGCTTCTCCTGGCTCTGCTCCTTCTCGGGCTGGTGGTGACGGGCACCGACCTGATTCTGCTCGAGCATTTCGAGGATCGCTGGCAGCTGGTACCCCTGATCCTGATCGGGGTCGGGTTGGCGGTGCTCGGCGCGCATGTTATCCAGCGAGGGTCTTCGAGTCTGAGGGTGCTGCGCATCACCATGGTCCTGTACTTGCTTGCCGGTCTGACCGGGCTGGTGCTCCACTATCGGGGCAGCAGCGAGTTTCAGCTCGAGGTGAATCCTGGGCTCGGAGGTTTCGATCTCTTTTGGAAAACGGTCAAGGCCAAGGCTCCGCCTGCCCTCGCTCCAGCGGCAATGCTGCACCTGGGGCTCCTGGGGTTGGCATATGGCTATCGTCATCCGGTATTGTCCGGCTCGCACCGCCACACGGCTGACGAAGGAGAGTGAAATGAAGCGACGAGAAATCTTCATTCATTTGTGCATTGCATTGATGATGGTAGGCTTTGCGGTAAACGCCGGGAGTCAGGTGGGCAAGTCTCAGGGTATTTCCGACGTCAATGTCGCCACCGAGCAAGAGCTTCTCGCCCTGCCCCACATGACTGCCGCCATCGTGAAAGGAATCAGCGACCGGCGCCCCTTCACGAGCGTCATGGATCTCAATTCCTTCCTACTCAGTCAATCACTCAATTCGAATCAGTTGACGGAGCTCTATGGGAAAGCGTTCATCCATGTCAACCTCAACACCGCCACCGAATACGAGTTTCT
>DATDRI010000249.1:0-8772 GCA_035291825.1 Vicinamibacteria bacterium
GCCTGCAAGGCTTCTTGCTCTTTCCCAGCGGCCAAGCGGATGACGGCGAGGTCGTAAAACACCTCCCCATTATCCGGAGCCAATTCGGCGGAGCGCTCCATCGGCGCGAGCGCCTCCTGATAGCGCTTTTGGGTGAAAAGCGTCCAGGCCACGTTCCAGGCATAGTTCACCTGCGCGAAACGAAGCAGCCGCCCCAATTCTTCGAACGGCTCGGCATGGTCATCCACCCGGATATCGATTGCCCGGTCGGTGTAGCCGCCGTAACCGGCGTTCTGTTTCACAACCAGGAGCGCCGCGGATTGTTTGCCTCGAGAATCCCCGCCCTTCGCATCACCGGCGAGCAACGCCGCATAGAGGCGGTCTGACAGGGCGCCTTCGGTTTCCAGGAACGCCCTCTCCATGGCAGCGACCACCTCCTCCCCGGCCAGGATGTTTCCCTGGATCGCATAGTGAGGGCCGTTGCGACCTCCGGCCCAGGCAACGCAGTTTTCACCCGTGTATGTGAACGAGCTCCCATCCGGCGCGACGATCCCGAATTGCCGCCTGGTGGGATTGTCATCATTGCGGATCAACACCTGCGCGGCTTCTTGAGGGGTGAGCCCCTTCTCCAAAAGCTCGATTCCCCGCCAGCCAAAAGAGGTGTTGGCAAACGATTGGGTAGCTATGGCACCCACATCCGCTTCGGCCCACGGCACCACGTTTCCGACTGCGAAGAACCGCGATGCCACCGCGATCCCCAGCTCGCCAGCCTGCGGATCGCCGGCGACGATGGAGAAAGTTGACACCAGTGAATGGGGATCGGGGGTGCGAACACGGGGGTCCCTATCGTCGGCCAGCCCGGTGGTGGTGCTCGAAAGCAGGAGTGCGATGAGGAGTGCACGGCTCCGTCTTGCCATACGAACGGTTGACATATTGCCTCCTAGAGTTCTCCGCAACATGTTATCAGGGCCTTCGACAGTGCGGGAACAGCTGGAAACCCGCGAATTGATTTGACACGGGTCGTCCGCCTTGGAAAGATAGGAACAGGTTTCCAACCGGTTGGACAGTCTGTGAGAGCTCCGTCGATGAATTGTCACCTCCAAATGTTGCGCGCCCTGAAGCTTTCCCAACCCTGTGACAGAGGAAGGAGGTACGAAGAAGATGCGATGTCCTGCCATTCCCGGAACACGCCTGCTATTCACGCTTCTTGTCGTGGGCCTCGGGCTCATTGGTTTGTCAGCCTGTAAACCGCCGCCAACGCCAGACAACGAGCAGATTGCTCGGGGCAGGGACCTTTTCTTTAATGAGACATTCGACGGTAACGGGAGAACCTGTGGGAGCTGTCATCCCGCATCGAACAACTTCACCATCGATCCCGCTTTCATCGCTACCCTGCCGGACGACGATCCGCTTTTTGTCGCCGAGCTCAACCCCGACCTCCAACACGACTTTGAAAATCCAGTCCTCATGCGCGAGATCGGTTTGATTCTGGAGAATCTGAACGGTTTCAATGACCTGGCCAACATTTTCAATATGCGTGGCGTTCCCCATACGCTGGGTCTTCGACACTCGATCGAGAGTCGAGCCGGACCTCGCACCGGTTGGTCGGGCGACGGGTCGCCGGGTGACGGCTCGCTTCGCTCTTTCGCGGTCGGCGCGGTCATCCAGCATTTCACTAGGACATTAGGCCGAGTGCCCGGGGTCGATTTTCGACTTCCCGCCGACGAGGAGCTGGATGCCATGGAGGCATTCCAGTTTTCTCTCGGCCGCCAAGAGGAGTTCACCTTACCGCTACCACTCAAGGGAAAGGTCGCGGCACGAGGCCAGGAAATCTTCAACGATCGAACCCTGGGCAAGTGTTCGGCCTGTCATTTCAACGCTGGCGCCAACGGAGATCCCGGGATTTTCGGTCAGGATGCCGGCAATCTGAACTTCAACACCGGCGTGGAGGTTCTCCCCGATCAACCCGCCGACCTTACCGGGGAATTGATGCCTCCCGACGACGGCTTTGGGGCGCCTGGCAACGGTGAGTTCAATACACCCTCCCTGGTCGAGGCTGCCGATACCGGCCCGTTTTTCCACAACAACGCGGTGGAGACCATCGAGGGCGCGGTCGGCTTTTATGACGGCGAGTCGTTCAACAATTCCCCGGCCGGTCAGCTTCTGGCAGGCGCTACCGGCAGCGGCGTCGAGCTGGACGCGACCCAGATCGTGGCGGTGGCGGCATTTCTCAGGGTTATCAACGCTCTCGAGAACATCAGGCAGAGCATCGAGCTCCTGGATTCATTCGTGAATCGGAAGTTCTTGGGAAACGAGGCGTTCGATCAATTGCTGGCGCGTGCCGTTGAAGAAACGGATGACAGCATCGGCGTACTCGCTGCTGGGGGGCTGCACCCCGTCGCGGTAGCCCACTTGAGGGAGGCGCGGAGGCTGACCCGGGAAGCGATGGCGAGTCGGTTTTCCCGCGAAAGGTTGGCTCGAGAGGCCCTTGGCGAGCAAGAGAGGGCGCGGGCGGAGCTGATTGAATCGTAGGCGGGTTCTTGTTTCAGTGAGCTACAATGCAAGAGGAGAATCGATATGCTCAAATACCCCACAGCCATGGGCGTGACACTCGCACTGCTCGCGGGACTGTCTCTTGCCCACGCGCAAAAGGCGACGGAAAGATTCATCCCCATTGGGAAGTCCCCAGGCTTGTCGGACAAGTACACGAAGATTGGGACCATCGATGCGGTCAACACCCAGGATCGAACCATAACGATGTCCGCTCCGTCGGGTACCTATACGGCACGGATCGCGGAGGAGACCCGCATCTGGTTGGACAAGAGCAAGATCAATTCAACCAATGAGGAAGGGACTTTCTCGGACCTCCAAGCGGGCCGCATGGTCGAGGTCAAGTACAAAGACAATGATCCGGAGGGCCCAGCGGAGTGGATCAAGGTGCAAATCGCTGAGTAGGGGGTGCCGAGGGAGGACTGGGTCTGCTCCCCGTTCCAGGCGGCGATCAGAGTGGAGAGAACTTGCTACCCAACTCGGCCAGGGCGGGCTGGAGCTCCTCCAACAGTTCTTGAAACGGGTTTCTGGCACGCACCCCAACCGAGCGTCCGGGAACGAGCTCGAAGGCGCCGCTGGCGAGGAGGTCCTGGAGCCGGCGGCGAAGAGACGCGGAGAGGTTCAAGAACTCGACTCCCTGCAAGACGGCGCCCACCACCGCGCCGGGCTCCCAGCCCTTTCCCTCGCCGCTCCACACGATTTGCCCTTCGGTCTCGATCGTCCCTTGATCGTCGAGGTTGAGCTGCAGATGAAGAATTCGGCTCCTCCCCAACACGCAGTCGGTGACCATACACGCTCCCGATTCCGAGAGATCCCTCACCTCGCCAAGGGCGAGGGGAAAACCCCTCTCACCGACCGTCACCGTAACCATACCCTTGGGGACGAATCGCTGTGCCACGCGCACCAGCGAGTAATCGGCACAAGCTAGACTCTCCGGTGGAGCCGACAACAGCCTGCCGCTTTGGGTGTGGAGGTTGTTTTGGTGCAAGGGTTCTTGTGTAGATCTCGGCATCAAGAAAACCTCGTTGGGATTGTAAATAGGATAACCCCGGCCGAACGGTAGGTCAAGGAAGGCGCTCAGCGATCTCCCGTCTTTTGCCGGAAGGTGGACTTGCCCTGCGCGTGGGTCGTCTCGTGAGGAGCCTCTCCTTGCCAGGTGGCGTTTCTTTCGTTCTCTTGGCGCTCCGCGATCTCGATCTTGCCGGCGTCGATCAGCTTCTTGAGTGCCGGGTGCTCCACGGCGTCGTCGCGGATCTGTCCGGTTTGGCGCGGACCGAGATGAAGCGTCTTGCCTCGGGGCAGAGGGAGTTTTATCGGTGCGGGAGTCTTGTTGATCACGGTCTTCATCGGGGGCCTCCGTAGTAAAGTCTCACCTCCCATTCTATCTCAGGACCGGCTCAAGCGACCCCATCCGTCCACCGTCGGTCGTCCACCCTTAAGCGCTGATTCTACTTGGCGACCACGCCTTCCGGGTGGCCGAGGAGCTGGTAGCTCTTTCTGAGGACCTCTTCCGGTTCAATCGACTTCAGACAAACGTTGTCGCCGTCACAGGGGGAGTTGCGGTGATTGTAGGCGGTGAGACAGGGAGAACAGGAGAGATGGCTGTAGAGGTTCACCGCTCGATCGTGCAGACTGCCGTACAGAGTGGGGCTCTCCGGGCCAAAGCAAACGATGGTGGGGATCGGCGTCATGGCTGCAAAGTGTCCCGGTCCCCCGTCGTTGGCGACGAGCAACGAGGCGAAGTGAAAGAGCAGCATGAGCTCTCGAACCGTTCTGGTATAGCCGGTCAAATCGATGCAGCTCGGGTTCTTGCAGTGAGACACCATGGCCTGCGCCGTTTCCTTGTCTCGTTGCAATCCGATGAGTCCGACGACGTAGCCGCCACGAAGAAACTCCTCGGCCAGCCGGCAGTAGTGTGTCACCGGCCATGCCCGAATGGGTAGCAGCCCGCCGCCCGGTGAGAGAAGGACGATCTTCTTGCCATCGCTCTGCGGGAAGTCGGACCGGAACCGTCGCTGCATGGCGTCTATCTCCTCCTGGCGGACCGCCAGGGGAGGAATCGTGAGCTTTTCCGGACCCACCGGACGTTTGACGGTGGGGACCGCTTGGGACTCCACCGCCTCGACCAGCGTGATGAATTGTTGAGAAATGTGCTGGTAGGGATTGTACAGCACCGGTCGGTTGATGAAGTTACCGCGGAATAGTCCTTCCTGGGTATGAGGATGGAAGCCCACGCGTATCTTGGCACCGCTCAGAAATGAGTAGATGCTGCCTATCCGGGAAAACAGCTCGCAATCGAAGACGGTGTCGATTCCAATCCTCCGCATCTTCTTGAGCACCTGAACACTGTCTCTTGACAGCTGGCCGAGCGAATCGTTGCCGACGGTCAGGATCTGATGCTCGGGAACGACCCCGAGTAGGTCCAGAACCTCCTTGTTTTGCCGAAAGCACAAGACGTGAAGGGAGGCTTCCGGATACTTCTCTCGGATCCGCTGGAACATCGGTCGGGCCAGGACGAGGCTGCCCATCTCCGATAAGAGGATGACCAGGATCCGACGAGGTTTCAGGGAGGCAGGGGGTTGTCTGCCGGCACCCGGAAGTATCGAGAGCAATCGGCAAATGACCGTCCCCGCGACCCGATCGACTCTTCTTTGGAATGCGACGTTCATGGCGAGCGACGTTGCACCAGGATCTCCTGTTGTATCAGGAGGTCGAGCTCCCTATCGAGCAAGATCCGTGCGATCTCCTGGCGCGGTTGGCGTGATAGGAGAATCAAGCGCCGGCCATGGACTTCGAAGGGGCCGGCCACAGTCTGTCCCAAAGGGCGTTGGATGGCAACAATCCGCCCCGAGCGCAGAAGCTGGTTCAGGCGTTGGGTATCCGACGGAGGATAGCCCTCGATCTCGCTCTCCGGAAGGATGAAGCGGTGGCGTTCGTACTTGGCAACAAAGTTCGAAGGGACATAGACGACCTTGCCCGCGACCGCCGCCCGCGTGTCGCGGTCGTATCTTCCCAAGGGTCCTTCAAAGGGCGCCAGAGCACCCGACAAAGATCCGAACACCAATAGGGCCACCAAGGGGAAGACATAGGCACTGGTTCGAGGCAAGACCAGACTCACTCCGGTCAGCAAGAGTGCCAACCAAGGCAGGGCGATTTGCCAGAAGCCATAGCTCTCGCTTGGAAGAGCGCGGTCGGAAGCGGCGTCCATGAGAACCAGGAGAAGAACCAAGGCAAGGAGAGCCGGGATACTGAACAGATAGAACCAGGGACGTCCGATCTCCTTCCAGTGCATCCCCAGCAGCACCGACAAGGCGGGAACGGTGGGAAGCAAATAGTTTTCCTGCCGTTGGCCGGGCACCGAATAGAAAATGAGAAAGCACAACACCAGCCCCCACAAAGCCTTCTCCGGCCATTCCAGTTGGGCACGATGCTTGAAATGGCTCACCGCCAGATAGATGAGGGCCGGCGCGAAGAGACCCGCGTTGGCGAGTGGGCCCAACCAGATGCGGTACAGGGGATAGGGGCCGGTGAACAGGCCCCCTAGGTAGTCCCCACTGCCGAGCTTTCCGAGATTCTCCTCGAGGACGAATTGCCGGATGATGGAGGCCGGATCGGGATCGAGGAGGGGCCACAGAGAGAACAACGCCAGTGCCACCAAGAGTGCCAGCGTCACCTTGGCGGCGTCTCTCTTGAGAAAGGTTACCAAGTTTCCTCCCCGGTCGAGGAGGTAGCACCAGCTCAGCGCTAGCCCGATCGGAAAGACCAAAACGAAGGACTTGAACAGCGAAGCCAGCCCTACCGAAACGCCCACTCCCAACCAGAACGGGATCCCCCAACTTCCTATTCGATCGCGGAAATAGATCAGTAAGAAGAACGGGAGAAAAGTGAAGAAGGTTTCCGGAAGATTGGTCAGGAAGGGTCTCCCGTGTTGAAACGTCGATTGAGAGCCGAGAAAGGCGAGCGCCGCGATGTAGCCGACTTCCCGATCCACCGACATACGACGGGCCAGCAGAAAAACGAGACCGGCGGTGAGGAAAGTGAAGAGGACAATGGGAAAACGTAGCCGGAGCAGGCTCCAGTCGCGAGCCCAGTCGGTTGCGACGATGCCTAGCCAAAACAGCAAAGGCGGCTTGGTGTTCTCGAGGCCGCTAGGAGTTCTGAGGGGTAGCCAGTGACCGTTCTCCGCGGTCCGCCTCACGATCTGGATATAGGGCGCCTCGTCTCCGATATGCGGTATGTACAAGCCATCCAGCGAATAAAGGTACGTCAGGACAGCCAGGGTCAGGACGCTGGGCCACCAGAAGCGCGTCCGGAATGCCTGCCAGTTCACGGGTGGCTTGCCTCGGTGGTCCCGGGTGCAAGAGATGATGAAGGAGCCCGGAACCGGCGCATCAGGAGGACGAGCCCCCACCCCCAGGCGAAAAGGACCAAAGCGGGATCCAGCAAGTAGTCCCAAATATTGGTGGAAGCGAGGAGATTCAGGTCGAAGGCGACGACACCGAGGAGGAGCATCACCGCCGCAACGGGTCGGAAACACCAGGAGACGAACGTGGCGAGCGCTAACCCGATCATCAAGACTCCGGACCCGAATCCCCAGGAATAGAGATCGAGCCCGGTGAGACCGGAGGAAAGAGGGTACAAGAGGAGACCGCTCACCGCCGCGGTCGTCAGGAGAAAGGAGCGATCGCGATCCGGTAGGACGTCGACTCCGGTGAGGCGGCTGGCGATGGAGCAGGCCAGCAGTATTTGTGTGGTGATGCTGAGATCTCCAAGGAGTCCGCTGGGGTAGGCGATGAGTGAGAGACCCCCTATCCTGAAGAAGCTGATACCGACACAGACGACCAGGGTGGCGCTACGCAAAATCGCGGAAAACCGCGGTACCGGGAGCAAATAGAGAAGGACCGCCGAAACCAGGAGCGTCTGACCGATCGTCGCCCCCGGGCTCATGGGACGTGATGATCCAGCCACGCCATATTGAACTCGACATGCTTGATCCGCGCATAATTCCACGCATAGGCGAGGTGAATGCGACCGTCGGTGGCTTGAACGAGGGTGGGGTAGGCGAACTGGTGGCCTTGCTCGCTATGCTCGATGGCCGCCATGACGGTCCAGGTTTTTCCGGAGTCCACCGACCGAGCCAGCGAGAGGTCGTTTCTACTCGTTGTCGACAGATTGGTCACCGCCAGGATCGATCCGTCGGAGGCGCGCAAGCCAACGACCGAGGAGCCAGGGTTGGTGAGCTCCAGCGCGGCCGGTCTCGACCAATGTTGCCCGGCATCGGTAGTTCTGGAAAGAAGTACTCGGGGTTCTCTGTCTCTGTCCGCGCGGCTCGGCCGCGGTCTCAAAAGGGCAAGCGCCCGTTCTTCGTCCAGAGTGACGATGGAGGGTTGGAGAGAGCGCTTGCCATAGTCGATGCGCGTCTTGCCAAGGACGACACCGTCCCGCCTCACCCGAAGGATCTCTGGGAAGACACCCAGGAGCTCGTGATAAGCAGGTAGCCCGATCGTTCCATCGCGGTAGAGATAGGGATTGTTCCTGACCAACGTCCCGCTGTTGAAGAAAGGACTGGTCACCAAACGTTTTGCCGGCGTCCACGTCTTACCGTTATCGCGCGAGATCTTGAGATGAATGCTGCTGCCTGACCAGCCCGCCGCCCAAGAGGTGACGTAGAAAAGATAAACGCTTCCTTCCGGGGCGGTCCAGAGTGCGGGGTTCCCGAGAGTGAAGACGTAGCGTCCCAGCTCGGCTTGCGTTTGCTCCCGATCGGTCAGCAGGAGGGGTCTCGTCCACATACCCACTCCCGGCCGATAAGTGGACTGATACAATCCTACACTCGGGCTGCCCTCGCCATCTCCACCGAACCAGACAAGCAGAAGATCCCCGTTTGCCAGTTCGGTGAGCGTTGGACTGTGAGCGAAACGAGTGAGCCGATGGGTGTAGACGAATCGATCTTCGTGGATGGGATGAGCGGGAGCACCCGGTGACGCAAGGCTTACGCTGGCCTCGGCGAAGCGGAGTCCGGCCCGCGGCGAGAAGGCCCGTATACAGGGGGGAGCAAATGCGATCCCGACGAGCGCCAGGAATGAGAGCCTTTGGAAACGTGCGGTCATTGGGTAGGGCTTATCCCGTGAAAAGCAGGGCTATGATAGGCCTCGTCTCAGCCGAGATGCAATGCGAGGAGCGCGGTCAGGAGGGAAGGAAAGAACCGGACGAGTGGGCCGCTAGGTAGTCTTCATCGCCCCC
>DATDRI010000250.1:0-2392 GCA_035291825.1 Vicinamibacteria bacterium
GTTCGATTTCCGCCCGACGTCTTGGAATTGCTCCTTCGTCAGAGACTTCAAATCAACGTTTCTCTCGATGATGTAACGCGGCACAGTTTCCCTCCTGTCTAGAGATGTTCTTTCTCGAGCAGGTCGGATAGGCGGCGACAAGCCTCCTCGAGCTTTCCGTCCAGGCACTCCGTGGCTATCATCGTGGCCTTCGCCAGAAGCTCCTGGCAGCTATCCCGAGAGCTTTCCAGACACTCCCGAGCGATGGCGTACAGCATCCATCCCTCGCCCTTGCGATCGCCGAGCGCCTGCCGGATCTCGAGAGAAGCCTGGTAATGGCGTAGAGCTTCCTCGGCTCCGCCCATCTCCCGCTCGACGTCCCCGAGCGCGGCCAGCGCGTGGCCTTCCAAAAGACGCTCACCGGTGCGCTGGTGGAGATGAACGGCCTCTTCCAGATGTCGTTTGGCCTCGACGATTTTCCCGAGCGCCTTCAATGTAACACCGATGCTGTTCAGCATCAGTCCACTGTGAACCTCGTCTTGAAGGGCCTGAAATGTCTCGAGCGCCCGCTGGTAGTATTCGAGCGCCTCTCCATAGAGACCCTGAGTCCACTTGATGATGCCCATCGAATTGAGCAAGTCCCCTTGCTTCTCCCGATGCTTCGACTGGACCGCCCGATCCAGGGCTTCCCGATAGAAATCAAGGGCGCGTGAGCTGTCGATACTTTTCGTCAGACGGGCCATTGCCTCGAGAGCTTCGACCTCGCCGGCATAATCTCCGGCCTCGCGACCGAGTGCCCTTAGCTTTTCCCAGGCAGCCAACGCCTCCTCCCGTCGCTCTGGTCTTGTCTCGTGAATCTTGGCAACTTCCTTCCAGGCGAGCGCTTCGCTCTGGCGGTCGCCCCCACGAGAGAACACGGATGCGCTCTCCAGGAGATAGGGAAGAGCCTCCTCCGCTCGATCGAGGCTCAGCAGAAGGGCTCCCAGCGTTCGCAATGCGGTGGCGAGCGAGTGGTCCAGCCTTGTGCGCCGATTGATTTCAACCACTTCTCGATAACAGCGCAGGCTTTGTTCGATCTCACCTCGCTCCAGGTGGATGCTGGCGATGGAGTTCAGGGTGACGGTTCGGGGGAGAAAGAGGTGCTGCTGGGACTGAAGCTCGAGAGCGCGGCGAAAGTAGTTCATGGCGTCATCGCGGCGGCCCAGGTCGCGGTAAACGCTCGCCAGGATGTGAAGCGCGTACTGGTGATTGCGGGGGTCCTGCTGCGTCTCGAAGATGCCGAGAGCCTCGGTGAGACAGCCCAACGCCTGCTCATGCCGACCGAGGCTTCGCAGAACGGCACCCAGATTGGTCAGATCGACGGCGACCGAGACCGGATCGCCGCTTTCGCGAGAGATGGCGAGCGCCGCCTCATGGTAACCAAGCGCCTCTCGGTACCGACCATGTTGCCAGTTGGAGAAACCGATGCTTCGAAGCGTGTTCCGCTCGCCGAGCCTGTCAGAGAGATTCCGGCGAATGGCCAACGCCTTCTGCAGTTCTTCCTCGGCCTCCACGCTGCGACCGAGAATGGAGTAGAGCACTCCTCGGCGGGTGTGGACCTCGGCGAGACGCCCGGACGGGCCAGCCGGAGCAAGAAGCGAGAGGAGCTCATCGATGAGGGCCTGCTGATTTTCGCGCGCTCCGAGCGTCTCCGAGAGCCGCTCCTGCTCGAGCAAGAGTTCGACCCGGGTCTCCTGGCGAGAAGCATCCGAGGGAAGCCGGAGCAACCACGTCCCGGCTTGCTCCGAAAGACGCAACGCTTCGGAGAACTGGCTCAAGCCCGCGGCCCTTTGGCTGGCCCGCCTCACGTAGTCGGCCGCTCCGGCCCAGTTTTCCGCCTCGCCGAAATGATGCGCCAGTCGGTCGAGCTCTCCTTCCACCCTTTCCGGGCGTGTGTCCTCGATCGCACGACCAACCGCCTCATGGAGCTGCTTCCTCTGGTGGGCGAGCAAGCTATCGTAGGCTACTTGCAACGTGAGTGCGTGGGTGAAGCGGTACACCGCTTCGGGAAGAACGCGAACCTGCTGGATGAGACCGAGGCCCTTGAGGTTCTCGAGCGAACGTGACAGTGGAGTCGGGTCGGAAAGTGTCCGCTCGAGGAGCTGGCGGTCGAACTCCGGCCCGATGACGGCGGCGTGTCGCAGGACTTCACGGCTTTCGCGGTCAAGCCGGTCGAGACGAGGGCGGATCACGGTTTGCACCGAGTCGGGCAACTGCAGGTTCACCAGCGAGCCGGTGAAGGTCGCCCGGCCTTCCACGACGCTCAACGTTCCCTCTTCCCGAAGAGTCCGGCAAACTTCCTCGATAAAAAAGGGATTGCCGCCGGTTTTCTCATGGATGAGACGTCCTAGCTCCTCGGGGAAGTTCTCGGAGC
>DATDRI010000251.1:0-2801 GCA_035291825.1 Vicinamibacteria bacterium
GCGCGATAGCCACTGATCGGGCAGCACCAGGTGGTTACGCTTGGAACGGCCGATGGAGACTACCGATTTGTCGATGGGCACACGGTAAGGCTCGCCGTGCAGTGGACGAACCAACAACTCGGGATGCTGTGCTACGGTCAAGGAGCTTACTCTCTAGAAGGTTCCTCGGGCATGCAGCTAGAAACCTATTAATTAACACTGGGGTTCCTTCGCTGTCAAGACGGTGGGCTTGAAACGGTGCCAGTGGCGCCGAACGTGGTCGTTGAACCCGTACATGGCCAGGCGCCGGCGACAGGAAAACGCCGGAGGGGCCTGGGTTGGCCATCACCGACTCCTAGCGGAGGGCCAGCGGATTCCGCTAGTGAGTTCTTCGGCGTCCCACGATCGGGAGCGGCCAATGTTTTCCGGAGGTAAAGGGTCCAGGTCCCCCCGGCGCTTTTCAGCGCCCGTCGGCCTTGCGGCCAACGTCGCTTTCATTTCCTCATGTGTGCAAGGGTTATTCCACAATGGTCTTTCCGGTCACCAACGCGAATCGGTTGATTCTACGAGAGTTCTTGTAGGCTCGCGAAGCTGGTGGGAGGTCGACGGCTAGCGATTGGGCCTAGTCCCGCAGCCGAATGAGTTTTATCCCGCAGAGCGGTCTGGCGGGTGGGCGCGGCGAAAGTCTCAAGGCGTGTTTCTGGGCTGGCCCGGATTACCCAGAAGACCCAGAAGGCTGGATAGGAGGTCCTGCTTGGTCTGGGTCTGTCGGAGGATCTCGATCTCGCCGTCGTCGAAAAAGACGCCGTTGCAACTCTGACAGCGATCGAGGCGCAACACTGCCACGGCAATTTCCTCCATCTGGCCCCCGCACTTGGGACAGCGCATCCAGTGCAGATTCTTCTGCTGCTCTCGCTCCATCTGTTGGCGCTCGGCGTCTGCTCTCTTTCGTAGCGACCTGGTCAGCTCTTGGTCTTTCTTGTAGAAGTAGTCCTCTTCCTGCTTGTTCTGGCTGATGGGTTTGAAGCCTTCTGGATGCTTTTTCTCGTCCATTCTTTCCCTCGGCTCGAGAGCGTGGGGGATGCGCTCAGGAAGGTTCAGGCGGCGAAGTCGACTCTCCCTCTCTGGGGTGCTCAGTAACTTCGTCGGTTGGCTCCACGGCTGTGTCTCTGACTAGCTTCTCAGCCGATGGTTCGGCCGCTCCCTCAGTCGAGTTCAGCGTTTCCGCCGGGGCATCCGTTTCGGCCGTCTGGGGAGCGGCTTCCTCGGCTTCCGCAGTCTCTCGAGAAACGTCTGGCGTCCTACCAGGATCTGATGTGGCCTGCTGACCGCCCTCTTCTCCGTCTCTGGTGGCAGCGTCAGCCGCTTTTTGGGCCTTGACCTGACGTCTCCGCTCCTTCGCCTCCTCTCGCTCCTTCTGGCGATGAGCGCTCATGGCGTCCTGGAGAATTCGGGTGATGAAGGCCTGGGCCTCGGCACGAGTGCAGTCCTTGGAGATGGCGACTTCCGCGGCCAGCCAGCTTCGGATCTTGCGGCGGGTCTGCTCCTCTTCTCGGCTCAACCCGGTGGTCTGCCTGCGTAAATGGAGCCGCTTCAGCCCTTTCGCCAGATTGCGAGGGGAACCATCCGTCACCAACTCCTCTATCAGGCTGCCCAAGTTCTCTTCGTCGTCCGAAGGCTGTTCGAACTGCGAGGACAACTCTTGCTGGATCTCTTCCAGAGCCCGGCCGGCCGGCCGGAGCCGGAGCTTGGGAACACGCTCCATCGGGATCAGTATCCGGCTGCCCTCCTCCAGATCTTCCAGCTCCACCAGCTTCTTTCCCGGCGCTGCTCGATCCTCAGTGAGTCCGCGGTAAACGCAATGTCCCACTCTGGGATAGAAGACGGGCTCGCCCGGGTCGGGAAGCCCGGCAAGAGCCGGTTCCGCCTGATCCACGAGCACCTCCCTTTCGCCCATAAACATATCACGTCTCAACCTCCGAATGGCTTAGAAGCGCCGTGCGGCAGGCGAACCACCATCCTGGCAGGCCAGTGCGGATGCTCCCGAGGAAAGCTCAGATGCAGGGAGACAGTCGAGGAAAGTGCCCCGGGGCCACGGGTTGGGGGGCTGGCCCCGGGACTTCGTGAGCGCACTCCCTATTCAAGCCCGGCCGGGATTGGATGGGAGGGCGAACCCTAAACTATGAGAATAATGCCGACGCCGTTTCCCTCAGGGTCTGCTCCCTGCTGAAGGCGCCGTCCGTTGGGGAGGATGAGCGCGGGGCTACTGTATGCAGCGGGCGGTCCCCTGTCAAGCTAGTAACGACCTAGGCAGTCGGTTCGGCCTCGTCGGCTTCATCTAGGCCCGGCGTCAATTGGCCATGCCGACCTGCAGCCGCAAGCGGTCCATGATCCCCTCGACACGTTCTCGATCTCCCGCGTCCGGCTTCAGTCGCAGGTATCTTGCAAGCTCGCCCACTCCCTCCAGAGGGCGACCGACCCCAGAGAGCAGGATTCCACGGTCTCTCACCTCGGACGGTGAGTCGGGAACGAGCAAGAGCATGCGCTCGACGGCCGCAAGCGCGCGTGGGTGATCGCGGCGCTTCACGTAGATAGCCTTCAGATTGTTCAGTATGCGGAATAGCATGAGCCGCGGTGAAGTGCGATCGAGCTGCCGGTGGTGAAACTCCAGCTTGCCTTGAAAGTCCTCCTTCAACCTGGCTCGGCAGTCATCGTGGGTGAGGATCTGGCCACGGTGGAAAGGATCGATCAAGATCTCCCCTTCCTCCATCTCGTGCTTCAGCAAGAAATGTCCCGGGAAGCCGACGCCCAGCAAGCGGAAC
>DATDRI010000252.1:0-1613 GCA_035291825.1 Vicinamibacteria bacterium
CTCAAGTCGGAGTGCGAGTGCGTATCGATGAAACCGGGCGCGATGACCAGATGGGAGCAGTCGATCTCGCGGCGACCCCTCAGGCCTTCCCCGATGGCGGCGATCGATTCTCCCTCGACGGCCACGTCCGCCGCGCGCGCCGCCGCACCGGAACCGTCGACCAGCGTGCCGTCGCGGAAGACGATGGGGTAGGCGCTCATCTTGTTGAGTTCTCTTCCTGCCAGCCGAACTCTGCTCCGAAGAAATCGCCCTCGTTCCAGGCCGGTCGTTCGCTTGCCTGAGCCACCAGGTAGCCCGCCAAGAGGTTCACACCCGCGTAGGTCGTGCCGGTTTGGAAGTTCATGTCCTGGCTGAAATCATCCTTGGGCGTGTGGTAGACGGTGGCCAACCAGTCTTGAATGGCGGCCGCCCCGTCGACATCGGGGTCGCCCGATTGGAGGCCGACGATGGTGAAGGCGGCGGGAATTCCTTGCCGCACGAAAGGGTACTGGTCACTGCGGACGAAGAGAACCTCTTCCGGCATGGGGTCAGGGCTGAGATCGAGACCCATGTGATCGGCCACTTGCCGGTAAGTCTCCCCCAGGCTCGAGTGCTCGGCTCCGAAGACCACCAGATCCCGGATCGGGTAGAGCATGAGCGCCATGTCGAGATTGATATCGGCCACCAGGGACTCCCTCGGCACGGTGGGATGCCGAGCGAAGTAGTCAGCGCCCAAGAGGCCTTTTTCTTCTGCGGTGGTGACCAGAAACAAGATCGATCGTTTGGGGGCATCGGGTAGGCACTTGAAGGCCCGGGCGATCTCCAGCAGGACCGCGGTTCCGGAAGCGTTGTCGTAAGCGCCGTTGAAAATGTTGTCTCCGTCCATAGCTTCTTTGATGCCGTCGTGATCCAAGTGCGCGCTGTAAACCAGATACTCGTCGCGAAGACGAGGATCCGCTCCCGTGAGTTTGGCGATCACATTGGGGCTCTGGGCCTCACCGTGATGCGTCACGGTGACCATCTCGGCCTCGAGAGGAATGTCGAAGCCCCGAAGTTTCCCGGCTTCGGCATGGGAGAATACTTCCGGCAAAGAAATGGGAGCATAGGCAAAGATTTCCTCCGCGGTTTCTCGGCTGAGGAGGCCGACGCCGCGGATCTCGGGCCAGACGGGACGTGGGCGGCCGGCGGCGTCGGTCCACTTCATGCCAGGCTCTCTGGCGTTTTCCGCCACCATGGACCACGGAATGCGCTTCTCGTCCTCGGCAAGCAAGATATTGAGGACGCCCACCGCACCGTGTGCGACGGCATTCTCCAGCTTGGGCCAACCCGAGTAGTGAGCCCTCTGGCTGTTGGGAAAGGTGGCCGGTGCTCCGTGGAGCATGACCGCAATTTTGCCCTCGGCATTCACGCCCGCGTAGTCGTCGTAGTTGAGCTCCGGTGCGCTGATACCGAATCCGACGAAAACCAAGGGGGCCCGTAACTGAACGCTCTCCCGTTGGAAGTCCGCGGAGAGAATGTAGTCCTTACCGATCTCGAGATCCTTTTTCCACGCGTCCCGTATGAGGGTCAGAGAGCTTTGGCCGAAGTCGACGACACCGGTACGGAACGCCACTTGCTGGAAATACGTTTCGTTG
>DATDRI010000253.1:0-1919 GCA_035291825.1 Vicinamibacteria bacterium
TGCGCGGTCTGATGGAGCAGCTCACGGCGCAGCAGGCGTCCCTGGTGCGCTCAGTGGCGCTCGTGGATCCCGACTACCTCGACCGTTCGTTCTATCTCGATCCCAGAACCGGCAAGCGCATCGCTCATGAGCTCGAGCCCGCGGAGCTCGCGGACTTCCTCACCAGCTGGGCGGTGGCGCCGATGGAGACCACGCGATCGATGAACGCCGCGATTTCTCGGCTCCCGCAGTCGTCGCGGAAGGAGCGATACGTGCGTGCCGCGGTGGAGCTCGAGACTCTGATGGACCAGCAGATCTGGGCCGAGGACGGAAGAGTCTATCGGGGGATTCCCGACTACTTGATGCACGGCTACACCGACATGGGCACTCATTCGTCGCCCACCGAGCGCTCCGGCCGGGAGAAGATCAAGATCGACAAGATCCGCATGGTGGCGCGCCTGACGGAGTGTAAACGCCGCGGCGTCTCCGGTAAGAGGGAGGTTGACCCCCTGCTGGCCTGGTACTATAACAGTGTCCGACGGGACATCGAGTTCAACGAGCCCGGTGTCGAGAAACTGTCACGGGATTTCGGGAACGAGAGCATCGTGCTCTCGGAGTATCTCGAAAAGGGGTTGGGGGTTTGCCGCCATCTTTCTATTTTCTTCCAGCTCTATCTGCAGGAAGCTGGAATCGACTGCCGCGTCGTCAAGGGCGACCTCAAGTTCTACATTTTCAAAGGGAGGCACGCCTGGAACCTGGTGTCCCTCGATAGCCGCGTCGTCCTGGTGGACGTGACTCACCCCAACGGGGACCAGCCGTTCATCCTGTCGGGCGCGAGCGAAGAGGAGGTTTACCGGCGGGCGGAGGAGGACTCCCGCTCGTACGAGGCGACCCCGGACGAGCAGAACTACTACAAGATTGGGAATGCCTGAGGAAAACGAGATGACGATAGCGAACAACCGTCGGGCGACGATCCGGCTGACCCATCAAGAGCTGGTGTTCATCCAGAAGCTCCTGCGCTCGGAGTACCACTTCATTACCGAGGATGAGCGGCACGCCCGTCAAGCCTTTGGACGGAAGCTCTCAGACATCACCCTTCCGGGCACGAGCGAAGGAAGCGTCGACCTCTTCCTGACCCAGCTCGAGATCTCGTTCCTGCAGAAGCTCACGAAGTCCTCCTACAGCTTCCTCACCATGGCCGAGCGCGAAGCGCGCCAAAAGCTCAGGCTCAAAATTCGGAGCGCCTGGGAGGAAGTCCAGGCTACCGACTCCCGAACCCGTCGGGAAGCGTAGCTCCTGTCAGTTGCTGCAATGACACCTCCAAAGGTGAGTGCTGTCATCTTTCGAGAAGGCGTCTATTGGGTCGCTCAGGTCCTTGAATATGACCTCGCCACTCAAGCGAAGTCTCTCAAGGACCTTCAGTACGAGCTCCAGAGAACTCTAATTGGACATATCGTGGCTTCGACCGAGGCAAACCAGGTCCCGTTCGAACGCCTCGCGCCGGCTCCGAAACGGTATTGGGAGATGTTCGCAACCGCGTACGCCTTGGAGTTCGAGCACCATCCCTTCCGCATTCCGCACGGCCAGGTGTCGCCGGTAGCAGAGCTCCGAGTTTCGGCCTGAGTCGTCGAGTCGCTGACCAGGCGGGACCCGTCCCCAAAGAATGGGTTTGTTACACTATAATCGCGTCCCGACATCAGGGTCTCTTGGAGGCAATATTTGGGTGCAGAGAATCGGAAGAGTCTAATCGCCGCCCTAGAGCAGGAGCTTAAGGCCCGGGTCTTAACCCTCGTGACTGGCGACCGTCAGGGCATGGAGACGAGGATCGCACCCGACATACTCCCTCTCGTCGCGGAGCACCTCGCCAGCATCGGTGCTTCCAAGCGACTCGCCCTTTTCTTGTACACGCCCGGTGGGGACTCAATTGCTGGATGGGGCCT
>DATDRI010000254.1:0-7679 GCA_035291825.1 Vicinamibacteria bacterium
CGCGGTTCAGATCGCAGACGCCCTCGACAAGGCTCACCGACAGGGAGTGGTACACCGAGACCTGAAGCCGGGAAACATCATGCTCACCAAGACGGGGGCGAAGCTCTTGGACTTCGGTCTGGCAAAGCTCGCCGGCACGACAGCCGCCACGCCGAACATCTCGACGCTGTCCGCCTTGCCCACCGAGCAGCGATCGCTGACCGCGGCGGGAGCCATTCTCGGCACGTTCCAATACATGGCACCGGAGCAGTTGGAAGGAGGGGAGATCGACGGGCGCACCGACATCTTCGCCCTCGGTGCCGTGATCTACGAGATGGTGACCGGCGCGAAGGCTTTCGAGGGAAAGAGCCAGGCTAGCTTGATCTCGGCCATCATGTCGGCGAATCCGGCTCCGATGTCATCGCTTCAGGCGTTTTCCCCGCCGGCCCTGGAGCGTGTCGTCAGGACTTGCTTGGCGAAGGATCCCGACAAGCGGTGGCAGAACGCCGGTGACGTCGCTCGGGAGCTCGAGTGGATCGCGCAAGCCGGTCCGCAAGGGGCGGTGGTGGAGCGCGGCCTCCGAGCCCAGCTCCCGTGGGTGGTCGCTGCATTCGTGGGAGGCATGGTGGCGGCCGCTGCCGTCAGCTGGGCTTTCTTCCCGGCCGCGTCGCCTCCGCCAGCGCACGTCACGCGTTTTTCGATTCCTTTCACCAACGAAAGATGGTCTCAAAACGGCGTGGCACTCTCCCCCGATGGCTCGCATGCGGCGTACATTGCAATCGGTGAAGAGGGACAGCGGCTCTACATCCGGCGCATGGATCAAGTCGTGCCCATTGCCGTTCAGGGGACGGACGGAGCCACCAATCCCTTTTTCTCTCCCGACGGGCAGTGGGTCGGGTTTTGGGCCGCCAACAAGCTCCAGAAGGTTTCGGTGGGCGGCGGACTTCCGCTGGCGCTCTGCGACAGCACAGCGGTGAGGGGGGCGAGCTGGGGAGAGGACGACATGATCTTGTTCGGGGTTCCAACGGCGTCGGGGCAGGGCCTCTCTCAGGTTCCGGCGGGCGGGGGCACTCCGGAGGTCATCACCCAACTGGTGACCGACCGCGGTGACGTCTCGCACCGCTTCCCGGACATCTTGCCGGAGGGCGATGTGGTCTTTACCATCGTGACGGGAACCGGCTCCAGCGTCGCCGTGCTCTCCCGGGAGAGCGGCGAAATCCGAACCCTCATCGAAGATGCGGTGCGCGCCGTCTACGCTCCGACGGGTCACCTGGTCTACACACAAGCGGGTCAGCTGCTCGCCGTGCCATTCGACGCCGATCGCCTCGAGGTCACCGGACCCCCGGTCCCGCTGGTCGACGAGGTGGCACCCGAGGAGTTTGCGATCTCCAAAGAGGGTGCGTTGCTTTATGGCCAGGGAACCGCCGCGTTGGTGGCCGAGGTCGAGCTCTTGTCGGTGGATCGACAGGGAACCGCCCGGCCACTGACGGAGAAACCGGGGCCGTATGTGGAACCGAGATTCTCGCCCGACGGTCGGCATCTGGCGGTGACGGTTGCCGGTGAAACCGGCATCGACATCTGGGTCTTGGAGCTGGAACGAGACGCGTTGACGCGTTTGACGTTCGAGCAGGGGAACGACAGCTTGCCGATCTGGACGCCCGACGGCAAGCAGGTGACTTTTTCTTCTGACCGGGAAGGCGGATGGAATGTATTCTCCGTTCCCGCCGACGGGAGCGGCCAACCGGTTCAGCTCACCAAGAGCGAGTATCCTACGACCGCCGCGTCTTGGACGCCCGACGGCAAAGTCCTCGCCACGCAACAGGGAAGACCGAACAGCGGACTCGACATTGCTATATTCCGGTTGGATGGAGACGGCCCCGGCGAGCCGGAGGTTTTGCTCGGGACGCCCTTCAACGAAGCACAACCGATCTTCTCACCGGATGGCCACTGGTTGGCTTACACGTCTGACGAGTCGGGCCGAGCCGAGGTCTACGTGCGGCCTTTCCCGGGTCCGGGGGGGAAGTCGCAGGTTTCCACCGAGGGTGGGGGACATCCCCTGTGGGCGGGGAACGGTCGAGAGCTCTTCTATCTCAACGGGGACAAGATGATGGCGGTCTCCCTTTCCACGGAACCGGAGCTTCGGCCATCCAGGCCGACCGAGTTATTCGAGGGCCGCTATGGCCAGGCGCCTCTCTTCATCGTTCAGGAGCTTCTCTATCACGACGTGGCCCGCGACGGGCAGCACTTCGTCATGATCAAACCCGTGGAGAGCGCATCGGAACCCACACAACTCGACGTCGTCCTCAACTGGTTCGAGGAATTGAAGGCCAGGGTGCCTACCGAGTAACGCATGTCGCTTTCTCCCGGAACCAAGCTCGGTCCCTACCAGATCATCGGTCCCCTCGGTGCCGGTGGAATGGGTGAGGTGTACAAAGCCCAGGACACCCGTCTGGAACGCACCGTGGCCATCAAAGTCCTGCCCTCGCATTTGTCGGATGATGCCGAGCTCCGGGAGCGGTTCGAGCGGGAAGCGCGCGCCGTCTCCAGTCTGAACCACCCTCACATCTGCACGCTCCACGACATCGGTCGGGAAGGAAAAGTGACTTTCCTGGTGATGGAGCACATCGAAGGAGAGACGCTATCCGAGCGGTTGAAGAAAGGTGCCCTGCCATTGAATGAGGCTCTGCGGTACGGAGTCGAGATTGCCGATGCGCTGGATAAAGCGCACCGGCACGGTGTTGTGCATCGGGATCTGAAGCCGGGCAACATCATGCTGACCAAGTCGGGAGCCAAGCTTCTGGACTTCGGCCTGGCGAAGCTGGCCGGTCCTGGTGCCGGAACACCGGACGTCTCGACGCTTTCGTCGTTACCCACCGAGCAGAAGTCTCTGACTGCGGTGGGAACCATTCTCGGCACGTTCCAGTACATGGCGCCGGAGCAACTGGAAGGCGGAGACATCGACGCCCGCACGGACATTTTCGCTCTCGGTGCGGTCATTTACGAGATGGTGACCGGGAAAAAGGCCTTCGAGGGCAAGAGCCAGGCGAGCCTGATCGGTGCCATCATGACGGGAGAGCCCGCCCCCATGTCGGAGGTGCAACCGCTTTCACCGGTGGGGCTGGAGCACGTCATCAAGACCTGCCTGAGCAAGGATCCCGATAGGCGATGGCAGAATGCGGGCGATGTGGCCCGTGAGCTGGAGTGGATCGCAGGGACGGGCTCGCAAGCGGGCGCGTCCGCATCGGTGGCCCGTGCCCCTGGCCGCGAGCGGGCGTGGGGCGTTGCGGGTCTGATGGCGGGAGTCGTTGCGACCGCTCTTGCGGCGTCGGTCTTCTTTGGTTCGCCGACGGTGTCAAAGCACGTCGCCCGTTTCGCCATTCAATTGGCAGCGTCGGAAACATGGGTGCCTGGAGGGCTTGCATTGTCGCCCGATGGATCCCGCCTAGCCTACATCGCAACCAGTGAAGACGGCCAGAGGCTCTATCTCCGGCGGATCGATCAACTGGAAGCGACGCCGCTCCAGGGTACGGACGGAGCCACTGATCCATTTTTCGCACCCGATGGGCGGTGGGTGGGATTCGCCGCCGACAATAAGCTCCAGAAAGTATCGGTTGACGGCGGACTCCCTCTCACGCTGTGCGACAGTCCGGCGGTGAGAGGGGCGAGTTGGGGAGAGGACGACGTCATCGTGTTTGGGACCACGAATACGTTGGAAGAGGGTCTTTTCCAGGTTCCCGCCGGTGGCGGAACCGCCCAAGTTCTAACCAGGTTGAACTCGGATGAAGGTGAGTTCTCCCACCGCTCGCCACAAGTCCTGCCCGGTGGTAAGGCCGTCTTATTCACGATACGCAAGGGCCGAGGTGATAGCGTCGCCGTGCTCTCGCGCCAGACCGGCGAGATCCACACCCTTATCGAGAACGGCCTCCAGGGCCGGTACGTTTCGACGGGTCACCTGGTCTACGCACAGGCGGGCCAACTTCTTGCGGTGCCGTTCGACCTTGGCCGCCTTCAGGTCAGAGGAGGTCCGGTTCCGCTCGTTGAAGACGTGCCAAACGAACAGTTCAGTGTCTCGGGCGACGGAACGCTTGTCTATCCTTCGGGACTGCCGGCCGCGGATCCCGAAACCGAGCTGCTTTGGGTGGATCGTCAAGGGGCAACTCGTCCCCTATCGGAAGGGTCCGGAAGGTATTCGGAGTCGCGCTTGTCCCCCGATGGACGGCGATTAGTTTTCTCCATTTTGAGAGAGGGCTTTGACTACGATATCTGGGTTCTGGAGTTGGCACGGGGAACGGTAACCCGTCTGACTTTCGGAGAGGGCAATGACAGCGTGCCGATTTGGACGCCTGACGGCAAACAGGTGACGTTTTCTTCCAGCCGATCGGGACGATGGAATTCCTTCTCGGTCCCCGCGGATGGCAGCGGAGAAGCGGTGCAAGTGACGGACAGTCAATTCATCACCACCGCCGCATCGTGGTCACCGGATGGCAAGGTCCTCGCCGTCCAACAACTGAGACCGGGTACCGGGATGGACATTGGTGTCCTTCGCCCTGAAGAAGGGGGTGAGCCGGACATCTTCATTGGCACGCCGTTCAATGAGGGCCAACCGATTTTTTCCCCGGATGGCCGCTGGCTCGCCTATACATCCGATGAATCGGGCCGAGAGGAGGTTTACGTGCGGGCCTTTCCAGGGCCGGGAGGAAAATGGCAGATCTCGACAGAGGGTGGGAGGAGCCCGCTCTGGGCCCGAAACGGCCGAGAGCTCTTCTATCGCAATGGAGAAAAGGTCATGGTGGCCGGCGTCTCGACCGACGCCGAGTTCTCTCCTTCTGCACCGGCCTTGTTGTTTGAGCAGCCTTTCGTGCTACGCGACTTCCACGTTCAGGAGCTTCTCAACTACGATATCGCGCTCGACGGTCGGGAGTTCGTGATGATCCGACCGGTTGAGGGGGAATCCGTACCCCCGACCGAGCTTCATGTCGTCCTCAACTGGTTCGAGGAATTGAGGGCCAGGGTGCCTACCGAATAGAACAACTGCAGCCCAGCCTCCGATCGCCTCGAACGGTTTGCCCGTTCCCGTTTCGCAATAGAGACCTAGGGGAGCGCTTTGCGGAGCGCCGTTACGAAACGGTCGAGATCTCGGTCGGTGTTGTACAGGTGAGGGGTGACACGCAGTGAGGAGCCTCGAACGCTGACGTAGATGTCCTGGTCTGCCAGTCGTTGCTGGAGATCCGGAGATACGTTTTCCGGCAGCCTCAGGGAGAAGAAATGACCCGCCCGCCGGTGAGGTGACTCGAGTCCTTGTTCTCCAAGTTCGTCCGTCAAGTGTTCCGTCTTGAGTCGGATCGTCTCAGCGATGTCTTGGACGCCCCAGTCCAGTATTCGTCGGAGGGCCGCCGCGGCCATGGGAAGAAGACCGAAATTGGCGCGCTCGCCGACATCGAACCGCCGGGCTCCCGCTGCGAACTCGTCCTGGTAATCGACCAGACGGGCGAAATTCTCGGCGTTCCGTCGATGGTGCCAGCTGTGCTCGATGGGGGAGCCTTCCTGCCAGGGCTTGGAGACGTAGAGGAAACCAAGAGAGTAGGGCCCCAAGAGCCATTTGTAGGCAACGGCGGCCAGAAAGTCCGGCTGGATCTTTTGGACGTCAAAGGGCAGGGCTCCCAGGGACTGGCTTGCGTCCACCACCAGGAAGGCGCCTTGCTCGCGGCAATGCTTCCCGATGGCCTCGAGGTCGAAGAGTCCGCCGTCCGTCCAGTGGCACTGCGGTAAGGCGACGACCGCGGTCCTTTCATCGAGAGCATCCAGAACCGAGGAGGTCCAGTCGCCGTTTCCGGGACGGGGAACGATCCGGACCTCGGCACCGACCTCGCGAGCTCGCTCCCGCCAGGGATAGAAGTTGGAGGGGAACTGTTCCTCGGAAACGAGAATCGACTGACCTCTGGCGATGGGGAGATTGCGGGCGGCGGTTGCGATTCCGTAGCTGACGGCAGGGATGATGGCGACGTCATCTGCGGTCGAGCCGATGAGCCGGGCAACGAGATCTCGCAGGGAGTCCGACTCGTTGAAGAAATCGGGGGCGGTGATCCGCCAGGGAGCCGCCCGGCGCAGAACGCCCTGCTGGCCCGCCTCGACGACCGCCTTCATCAGCGGGGACAGGTAGGCGCAATTGAGGTAGCAGACGTCATCGGGAATATCGAACAGGGCGCGCTGGCAGGGAAGGATCAAAGCGATTCCCCTTTACCGTCGACTCTGTATTTCTTCGCCATGGCGAAGAAGCGTACCTCCGCGAGAGTCTGCGGAGCAAGCCGGGTGCTTGACGGTTGACCTCAAACCATTCAATAAGTTCCCGTGCACCGAGCCGTCGCCCTGACCCTCGTTACCGTTCTCCTAGGATCTGATACCTCAGCGGATCGGGCTTCCACCCTATCCGGTTGGTACGAGTCCGTGGGTGCGCCACTGCCTGGGGAAGGATTCGGCAGCTTCCTGGGGCGGGTGGCGGGAGCCCGGGTGGGCGCGCCCTACGGATACGCCTCCGAGACTCCCGAAGTGGAGACTCTTACCGTCGAGGTGGGCCGCTTCGAGTGTGTGTCGTTCGTGGAGAGCAGTCTGGCGGTGGCCCGTTGTGCCTGGCTCCAAGAGCCTACGCAAGAGTGTTTTGTATGGGAGGTCATGGGTCTTCGCTACCGAAGCGGTCTGATGTCGGACCATGCTTCGCGCCTCCACTACTTCGCCGACTGGCTGGAAGACAATGCGGGACGCTGGCGGCTCAAGGACCTTACCGCCCAGCTGGGGGGTCGGCCGGTGCATCGGGATTTCTTTTATCTGACCCGGACCCGGCGTGGCTCGGGAGACCCGGCGCTCGCTTCGCCCAACCTGCGCCGCGCCATGGTCGCCATCGAGGAGAGCTTGAGCTCGCGGCCTCATTTCGTTTTGGGGCGAAGTCAGGTTCGAGACGCCACCGGCCTGCTGCAGGACGGAGACTTGGTGGCGGTGGTGGGTAACAAGCCGGGTCGCTTGGTGACCCATGCGGGATTCGTGCTTAGAAGCGAAGGGGGACGGGCCCGACTCGTCCACGCTTCCAGCTATCACCGCCGGGTGGTGCTCACCAGAGAAGACCTAGCCGACTACCTGCTGCGCAGGCCCGAGCGGACCGGCGTCATGGTCGCCCGCCCATTGCCTCCCAGTCCTCCCAGCACCCGCTGAGTGCCTCCTCTTCCCTCACACTGGACATGAGCGGGGTCGTGTTGTATATTTGTCACTCCCGTACAATCTATCTGAGTACAGCCGGAACGCAGACTCTCTAGAAGCTCCCTGAAGGTTGCCCACCACCCCGGGCAACCCGCATGGGAACGCAGCGAGGCGCTGGTGAGACACATCGCGGGTCGCAAGCGTCCGTTCGTAGCCTGGAACTTTAGACGACAAACGGAATTTCCACCGCCACCCGCGAAGCGCGGGCAAGATAGATCTGGCGGGACCGCAAGCTGAAGGCGTGTCGAAGAACGGAATTCTCCTAGTCGAGGATAAAGCGGCCGACACCCGCATCATTCTGCAGCTCCTAACCGAGTTTCCGGCCGAGCGCCACGGAGTGACTCACGTGCGAAGGCTGGACGAAGCGCTGCGCGTTCTGGGCGTCATGTCGTTCAAGGCGGCGTTGGTCGATGTGTCCCTTCCCGACAACAGGGGACTGGAGGCGGTTGCCA
>DATDRI010000255.1:0-3803 GCA_035291825.1 Vicinamibacteria bacterium
GCTCGTTGGAGGCCGGCTGTACGAGACGCTGTGCTCGACGAACCCCATCGAGAACCTACAAGGGCTGCTGAAGAAGTGGCCCGGAACGTGAAGCGGTGGCGTGACGGGTCGATGGCTCTAAGATGGGGAGTGACGGGCCTAATGGAGGCGGAGAAGCGCTTCCGCCGAGTCCGAGGCTACCGGGAGATGCCCCAACTGCTTGCTGCTCTCGAAGGGAAAGCAGCCTCGAGGAAGGTCGCATGAGCCGAAAACGCGATCTTCGGGGGGATACAAAACCATTACCCCCCTCGCGGCGATTCGTCCTGGGGCATCCTGGCAGGTCATTTTTCGAGCAAGTCCCGCTCGGAGTGAAAAACCAATGATTTCAGAAGGGACATGCCGAGAGTAGGCTGTTTTACACTCATTCCAGGCGCCGTCGACTTTCAACCCCGGACGGGACATCCCCAAGAGTTTCTTTGGATCGGCTTGGCCACCGGAGGTTTGCGATTGTTTGACGCCCTCCCGCCCACACTTCTCCAACGAACTCTGCCCGTGCCCATAGGGCGTCTCGCGCTCTTTCGTCCATGGACTCCGGCGTGGCACATTCGGAACAATAAGTACTTTACGAAGGCCTTCCTGGAATCGTGGCGGGATGACCGTAGCGTCCTTTGTTCCTATAAGATTATTTGGAGACGAGACGTTCGGCGAGAGCGGTGCAGCCGCACTCGCAACCGTCGAACAATCCGCGTTCTTCACGTGAATCTTCTGTTCGAAGGAGGCGACCCGTGACCAAAGTTGAGCAACCGAGAGCAGCAATCGCGAGTTTGATCTTGGCTGTGGGTGTTCTTGCGCTTTGCCAGGAGCCGATCCGCGGCGACACCTTGCATGTCAAAGGCGACACGAACATCAATCTTGCAACCCCAACGCAAGTTAACGGTGCCACAACGTCGCTGTTCGTTCGCAACTCGGGGGGAGGAGGTGAGCGTCATACTTTTCTCCAAATTGACTTGTCGACGCTTCCGACAGGTGTGCCCGTCAGCCAGGGGTCCTTGCGTGTTTATGTGAGTGCGGTGGCCGATCCGGGGCCGATTGAGATTCATCCCGTTCTGGGTCCGTGGGATGAGGCCTCACTTTCCGCGGCCAACGCGCCTCCCATAGGGCCGTCCGTCGGCTCGGCGATCGTTTCAATTGCGGACCAAGGTGATTTCCTGACCGTCGACATCACCCCACTCGTCCAAGGCTGGCTCGACGGGTCGATCTCTAACTTCGGCATCGCGCTCGTTCCAACCGCCGCTGACCCTGTCCGGATCACGCTCGACAGTAAGGAAACAACTTTGACTAGCAATGGACCGGAGGTTGAAGTTACGCCCGTCGGTCCTGAAGGCCCGACCGGACCATCAGGGCCGCAGGGACCACAAGGCGAGCCCGGGCTGCAGGGGCCAGCAGGCGCGACGGGGCCGCAGGGACCACAAGGTGAGCCCGGGCCCGCGGCGACAGTCGCAATGTTCACTGCAGTACAGACCGCGGCGGCCGGGGGCGGTCCTCCCCCGCAGAATCCGGGTGGCTCTATTCCAGGGCTCAATGTGACGGTAGACGTACCGGCGGTGGCGCCGCCAGCGACCATCCACGCTTATGTGATGGCCGACGGCGACTGGGTCCAGTTACCTGGGACGCTCCTGCACGTAGAATTCCGGATCCTGCAGGACGGGGCCCCGGTGAGAGTTCTACAGGCAAGGAGCAGCAGCAGCCAAGGACGCTTACGCAGCCAAAGCAATGCAGGCAACATATGGAGCCTGCATTGCTTGAGCGGTCCGCTGGCACCGGGTCCTCACAACTTCGAGGTGCAAGTCAATTTCCTCGCGGGTAATAGTGGGTTTGTCATCGGCGGGAGCGTAAACGAGCGGCCGTCGAGGCTGACAGTTCTGTTGATGAGGCAGTAGCCCGGTTGCCTCTGAGTCGTTGGTGAGGAAGAGCGTCAGGCGCCAGGAACGGAGGAGTTGGATGCGTTCATCCGAGAGAAGGTGGTGTTCTTGTAGAAGTCGAAAGACCTTCTCCCGAAACAGAATTTCCGCGGTGTGGGTGTCGACGTAGGGAACAGGAATCCATTGTCCGTCGGCAAGCCAGACTCCTCGGGAAACGACGCAGTGCAGGTGTGGATTCCACTTCAGGTTGTCGGAGAAGGTCTGGATGGCGGCGACCATGCCGGACTGAGCTTGCGGGTCATCGACGGCGGCGGCCATGAGTTCGTAAACGGTTTCGTAGGCGGCCCGGGCGAGCTCGGTGAGGAGCTTGCGGTGGAAGAGGAAGTAGGGGCGAAGCATTTTGGGAATGGAGAAACTCCAAACGGCATGGCCGACATCTTCCAAGAGCTCGTCTTTGAGAAAAACCGCGAAGGCCGAGGCTCTCTTGGCATCACATGACGGACACAAACTCCTGGCTTTACAAGAGAAGCAAAGTAAGAATTCACTCCGGCAATCCTCGCAAACGATCCGGGCGAAGCCTCCTTCTGCAACCCCGCAGTCCAGGTAACGCGCGACCACGTTGTCGAGGAAGCCTCGCCAGTGGCCGTACGCTTTCTGGAAGCGGTCTTCCCACTGAGCCTTGACCTCGTCGAAGTGGGTCGCGAGGAGTTGGTACAGGTGGGAAAGTTGCGGATTGCGTGGGCGATAGGCGGCCGGGTAGACGTGGGATTGGGAGACGCGTGCGCACGCGGGAGGTTCCGCCATGGAGCCCATAGCGGGTAAGGACGAAATCCATCACCCGGGTCCGCCCTCGAAAGGTGGCTTCGTGGGAAGCTGGAGATCCTCGTGGACATGGTCCGGCGCCAGCGTCAGTCTCCGACCAGAACCTGAGCGATGCCGTAAGGTCACAAGCCGCCCTGGGTTCGGCTCCGCTTCATCTCCGGGGGTGACGAGCGCAAGGAGAGGGGCGCGAGCATGGTCGTTCTCGGGGCCCACGGCGCGAGCGGAATTCGCCACGCCTTGATCGGGAGCGTCGCCGAGAAAGTGACGCGCTTCTGCCGGCTACCGGTCCTTACGGTCCGCTAACCGCGGTGCGAGAAAGCGTACCAGGCCCTGAAGCGTCCCGACTTTGCCGTAGTCCGACTCGGACACGGTGACGCCGATCTCGTCTCGAACCGCTACCAGTAAGTTCAGGAAATCGTAAGAGTCGATGTCCAGAGCCCGCTGGAGGGGCTCCTCGGGATCGATGGAAGAGAGGTCGGCCTCCGGGGCGATGCGGGCGAGAAGCCTCGAGACCGCTTCAAGGACTTGCTGCTCGGTCATAGCTCGTGGGGCTTCTGGAGACGCCGCGCGAGGGCGTCGAGGAAGGCAGCGCCGCGCGCTCCATCGGTGGCACGATGGTCCGCGGCCAGGGTGGCGCTCACTACCGGCCGGATGCCCAGCATTCCATTCTCCGCCCACGGTCGCTCCAGAATCTTTCCGAATCCCACGAGAGCGACCTGCGGCGGATAGATGACGCCGTAGACCGTCTCGACGCCCAAATCACCCAGATTGGTTACGGTCACCGTGGCGTCACTGAGCTCGGAGCTTCGAAGCCGACCGGCACGGGCGCGGGGCACCACGTCGCGCAGCGACGCCATGATCTCGGTGAGGGACTTCCGGTCCACGTCGTGGATGGCCGGGGTCACGAGGCCTCCCTTCCGAAGGGAGATCGCGAAGCCGATATGGATCTCGTCTTTCCTCTGGAGAGCGTCGTCGACCCAGTAGCCGTTGAGCTCCGGGACGTCTTTCAAGCCGAGCGCGACCGCCTTGAGGAGAACGACCACCGGAAGGAGGCGCTCCTCGAGACGGAGCTTCTCGTTC
>DATDRI010000256.1:0-8137 GCA_035291825.1 Vicinamibacteria bacterium
CCAGCCTCAAGTGGCCATCCTGGGACTGGGCGCGGTCCAGAAGAAGCCGGTGGTGGTCGAGGACGCCATCGCCATCCGCTCCATCATGATGCTGGCACTCACGTTCGATCACCGCATCATCGACGGAGCGACGGGGTTTCAATTCTTGGAGCGGGTAAGGTTGAATCTCGAGCATTTCGAGCTCCCCTAGTTTCCGAGGCCGTTCTGCCCTAGAGGACGACGAATAACTTTGCCAACCACAAGCGACGTCGCCACAGGTGAGTCGGCGAGCAAGAAACCTCATTTGCAGCTGCAAGGGGACACTCCCGGAAGAGACGAAACCCGCCTATGAAGCTCACCCCCAGCCCCCACCGCTTTGCGGCAAGGCTGGACCGTGCCCCCCAAAAGGCATATTCTTCGGGCGTGCTGGGGACCACCGTTTCTCACTATCGCATTCTCGAGAAGATCGGCGAAGGCGGGATGGGAGAAGTCTATCTCGCCGAGGACACCAAGCTCCGTCGTCAGGTCTCGCTGAAGTTCCTCTCCAAGAACCTCACGCGCGATGAGTCGCGCAAGCAGCGCTTCATCCAGGAAGCACGCGCCGCCGCCGCCATTCAGCATCCCCACATCGCGGCGGTCTACGACATCGACGAGGCGGACGGCCGCACCTTCATCGCCATGGAGTACATCCCGGGCGGAAGCCTCCGCCAGGCCATAGAATCCAAGAGGCTCAGTCTCCGGCGCGCGCTCGAGCTCGGCGTCCAAATCGCCGAGGGGCTCGCCAAGGCACACGAGCGCGGGGTCGTTCATCGGGACATCAAGCCGGAAAACGTCCTGATCTCTGAAGACGGTTACGCCAAGATCATCGACTTCGGTCTCGCCAAGCTGGTGGAGCCTCTGGAGCCGGCCGGAGAGAGCTCCAGTCTCGAAGAGGCCGAGACCAAGCTCAAGACCAAAGAGGGGCTCATCATGGGCACCGTCGCTTACATGTCTCCCGAGCAGGCGCGGGGCGACGCCATCGATGCCCGAAGCGACGTCTTCTCTTTCGGGGCGCTTCTCTACGAGATGCTCTCCGGCGAGTCTCCCTTTAGGCGGCGCACGCCGGTCGAGAGTCTGAGCGCCATCCTCAAAGAGAGCCCCACGCCGCTGGCCTTTCCGGGGATGGAAACACCGAGCGAGATACACCGCATCCTGCGCAAGGCGATGGCCAAGGAGCCGGGCGAGCGCTACCAGAGCATGAAAGATCTCGCTCTCGATCTGAAGGAGCTCCGAGAGGAGATGGGGAGCAGCGTATCCCGGCCGGCGGTGGCGGGGACTCCGGCGAGTCGACCGAAGTGGCTTTGGGCGGCCGCCGCGGTGGCGGTCGTGGGGTTAGTGGCAATCGGCTTCTATCTGGGCGGTCGAGGCGGTGGCGGAACCCAGGCCGGGATCGGTGCCACGGGCCGTCCCTCCATCGCGGTGATGTATTTCGAGGATCACACCGGCGCCGAAGAGATCCGCTGGCTTTCCGCGGGACTTCCCAACATGCTCCTCACCGGCTTGGCCCAGACGCCCGGGCTGGATGTGGTCTCGAGCCAGCGCATTGCCGAGATCCTGAAACAGATCGGGCAGGAGAACCTGAAAACCATCGACAAGAGTCTGGTGGCCGACGTGGCGCGCCGCGCCGGGGCGGGGGCGGTCGTGGTGGGCAGCATCTACAAGGCCGGTGAGGACATCCGGATCGACGTTCAGTTGGAAGACGTGGAAAGCGGCCGGATTCTCTCCGCGGAATCGGTTCGCGGCCCCGACGTGTTCCCTCTCGTCGACGAGCTCACCGGACGCATTCGGACGAGCCTCAACCTGGGCGATCGCCCGGCGGGGCGCTCCATCGCCGAGGTGACGACGCCTTCACTGGAAGCCTATCAGAGCTACAGCCAGGGACTGGAGGCGATACGGAATCTCCGCTTCGTGGACGCCCGGAATCTCTTTCAGCAGGCAGTGGAGCTCGATCCCTCCTTCGCCATGGCGTATTTCGAGCTGTCGCGGATTCTCCCGAACGTCGGAGAAAACGCGCTGGCCGAAGAATACAAGAAGAAAGTGCAGGAAAATCTCGATCGGCTACCGGAGCGAGATCGGCTCAGGGTGGAAGCCCAGTGGGCTCATGAAAAGGGGGATTTCCAGAAGACCCTTGAGATTTACGAGAAGATTACCTCCAACTACCCGGACGAGGGCGACGCCTGGTTGCAACTGGCGAGTGTCTACGCGGCGCATCTCAACGAACAGGAGAAGGCAGTCGACACCTACGAGCGGGGCGTGAAGGCGGCGCCGCAATATGGGGGACTTCGCAACGGTTACGGCTACCAGCTTCTCGGCATGGGCCGCTATCCCGAGGCGATCCGTCAGTTCGAGGCCTACGCCGAGCTCTCACCCGGCGAGCCCAACCCGCAGGACAGCCTGGCCGAGGCCTATCTGATCACCGGTCAGCCGGACAGGGCACTCGAGCGCTACGCCCGAGTTCTCGAGATCGATCCCACCTTCATTCCTTCCTATTCAGGGCGGGCCTGGGCCTTCGGGATGATGGGTCGCTACGACGAGGCCAGCGACCAGGGAGACGCGATCAAAGACTACCTGGACCGCGAGGACATCCCGCCTACCCCCTTCCACTTTATGAGCGCCTTGATAACTTCCCGGATCGGCCAACTCCGTAATGCCAGCCAACATCTGAAAGAGGGCAGCGAGCTCGCCGGGAATATCGAGCAAGAGGAGCTGCATTTCAGCATGGAAATGCTGGGGGCGCAGATCGCCATCGAAGAGCGGGATCTGGCCGCGGCAAGGAAATCAGTGAGCCGAACGCGAGACATTCTCAGCCAGGCCTCGGGTCCGTGGGTGAGAGAAGAACAAGTTCTATTGCACTTGATGGCAGGTGTGGTGGAGGCGCGCGATGGAGATCTCGATGCCGCTCGACGTGAGCTCGCGGCCCAGAAAGAGCTCTACGACGAACGAAACCCCGTCCATACCTGGTGGCATTACGCGCTGGAAGGAGAGATCGCCCTCGCCGCCGGCGATCTGGCGAGCGCCGAGAGCGCGTTTGCAGCAGGCGAGCCCGAGCTCAAGATGTTTTTCTCGAATGGGAACGCCCCTGTTTCTACCTTTGCCAACAACCTCCCCTTCCGCGATGGGCGTGCTCGGGTGAAGAAAGCTCAAGGCGATCTGGCGGGCGCCATCGAGATCTATCGCGGTCTCCTCACTCCGGACATAGCCAACAAGTGGACGGCGCTCCTCGAGCCGCGCTACGTCCTGGAGCTGGCGCGGTTGCTCGACCAACAGGGTCAGAAAGACGCGGCGCGCACCGAGTACCAGCGTTTTCTGGATCTGTGGAAAGACGCCGATCCGGGACTTCCCGAGCCGGCGGAAGCCAAGGCGTACCTGGAGAAGTAGAGGCTTCCTCGGGTCGCCCCGGCCAGGTAAGATTTAGGTTGTGAAAACAGCCATTCCTCAGCTGGAGGCCATTCGGGCCGTGGCCGAAAGGACGCCCGGGCTCAACCTTCTCGTGCTTTTCGGCTCGCGGGGGCGCGGGAATGCCCAACGAGAGTCGGACTGGGACTTTGCCTATCTCGGGACCGCGAGCCTTGACGCCGACCGCCTGCACGCCGACCTGACCCTCGCTCTTCGCACCGACCACATCGACTTCGTGGACCTGGCCCACGCGGGTGGGCTTCTTCGGTTTCGTGCCGCCCGGGATGGCTTCCCAGTCTATGAATCACGGGAAGGCGTGTTCCGCGACTTCTGGCTCCAGGCTGTCGGGTTCTGGTGCGATGCCCGCCCGGTTCTCGATGCGAGCTACCAAACGATTCTCGCAAGGCTGGGCCGGTGAGCCCGCTGGATAGAGAGGTCTTGGCCGAGAAGGCGGCAGCCGTCGAGCGCCATCTTTCCCGAGTCCAAGCTCGCCTTCCGGCGCGTTCGACCGATCTCGACATGAAGCGGGTGTTCGAGGCCGCCACGAAAGGTCCAGCCGATCTCAGAGCATTTCTGGCTGCGGTGCGAGACAGGCTGTAGCCGATCGACCCTCGTTCGAGTTGGCGGTCCAGTAAGAGCCTACATCCGAAGCTGACTCAGAAGCGCCTTGACCTGAGGGCCTCCGGGGCATCGGGAGCCAGTTGAAGAAAACGCTCCAGGTGCAGGATCGACTAAAATGGCTAGGCTCAGGGCGATGCCGCCGATGACGGCCTTCATGGGCCCTACTTTCCCCGGTAAGGATCGCCTGCGGAATGCTGGATCCGCTTGTAAAAAAGGCATATCCTCATCCCGCCGGACACCCAAGGTGACGCCTCCATGAAGCTCTGCGTCTCGCTACCAACGGCCCGGAGCGCGCCGGCCGGCGACGCCCTCTTTAAGCCATGATAGGCACAACGGTTTCCCATTACCGCATCCTCGAGAAAATTGGCGAGGGAGGCATGGGAGAGGTCTTCCTTGCCGAAGACACCAAGCTCAAGCGCCAGGTGGCGCTCAAGTTCCTGCCCCAGGATCTCACCCGCGAGGAGGAACGGAAGCAGCGCTTCATACAGGAGGCTCGTACCGCGGCGGCCATCGCGCATCCCCACATCGCCACGGTTCACGAGATCGACGAGATCGACGGCCGCACGTTCATCGCCATGGAGCACGTAAAGGGCGAGAGCGTCCGGGACGCCATCAAGAAGAAAAAGCTCAGCGCGCGCCGGGCCATCGAGCTCGGCATTCAGGTGGCTGAGGGACTTTCGGTCGCGCACCAAAAAGGCATCGTGCACCGGGACCTGAAGCCCGAGAACATTCTCATCTCCGAACAGGGTTACGCGAAAATCATCGACTTCGGCCTGGCGAAACTGGTCGAGCCTCTCTTGCCGGGCGAGGGCGATGACGACCAGGTCAAGACCAGCGACGGCTTGGTCCGGGGCACGGTCTCCTATATGTCGCCTGAGCAGGCACGGGGAAAAGCGATCGATGGACGCAGCGATATCTTCGCCTTCGGGCTGGTCCTTCACGAAATGCTGGGCGGATCGAATCCCTTCAAGCGTGAAAGCGGGGTCGAGACGCTGAACGCCATCCTCAAAGACGCCACACCCTCCGTCAAGATGGAAGACGGAGAAAAACCTCCCGGAATCGATCGCATCCTCCGCAAGGCGCTCGCCAAGGATCCCGACTCTCGCTACCAGAACATCAAAGACCTCGCTCTCGATCTGCAGCAGGTCCGGGATGGGATGGCGGGAAGCACCACCGGCGCCATCATGGCGATGGTGGGCGGGGCCAAGTCGCCTCTGTTCTGGGCCGCGGTAGGCGGCATCGTGCTGGTCGGCGTCGGGCTCGGGTGGTTCCTGTTCCGGGACACCACACCGCCCGGCCTCAGCGAATCGGGTCGGCCGGCGGTGGCGGTACTGAACTTCGAGAGCCACGGCGGTGGCGACGACGAAGAGATCCAATGGCTGTCTCGCGGATTGCCCAACATGCTCCTCACCGACCTTGCCCAGACCCCCGGCCTGGACGTCGTCTCCAGCCAGCGCGTCCATGAAATCTTGAAGGAAATCGGACAGGAGAACGTGGAGTCCGTCGACAAGAGCCTGGTGGCCGACATCGCCCGTCGGGCGGGAGCGGGCGCGGTGGTGGTAGGAAGCATTTTCAAGCTCGGCGACGAGATCCGCATCGACGTTCAGGTGGAGGACGTCGCGACCGGGCGAGTACTCTCGGCGGAGAGCGTGCGGGGCCGAGACATCTTTCCCCTGGTCGACGAGCTCACCGGCCGCATCCGCAACAGCCTCGATCTCGGTGATGAGCCAGCCGACCGCCCCATCGCCGACGTGACCACGGCATCTCTGGAAGCCTTTCAGCTCTACACTGGAGGCGCGGAGGCATCAGACAATTTTCGGTTGGTGGATGCGCGGCGGCTGCTTGAGCAAGCGGTGGGGATCGATCCCTCGTTTGCCATGGCCTATTTCGAGCTGGCCGAGACGACCCGCACGCTGGGACAGGCCAGCCTCAGTAACGAATACCTGGAAAAAGCGCTGGAGCATCTGGAACGGCTCCCCGATCGCCAACTCCTCCTGCTTCAAGCGGTCTATGCGTTGCGAGTCGAGGGCGATCCCGATCGTGCCACCGGGATCCTCGAGACGCTGGTTTCGCTCTACCCCGACGAGGAACAAGCCCATGAGCAGCTAACGAGAATCTACCGCGACCACGGGAAGAACCAACAAGCTCTGGTTGCAGCGGAGCGCGCGGTAGTAGCTCTTCCGCGCTCGGGCCTGCTGCGGAATAGCTACGGTTATCGACTGGTCGCGGTGGGTCGGCACGCCGAAGCCATTGAACAGTTTCAGGAGTACGCGAGGCTTAATCCGAACGAGGCCAACCCCCACGACAGCTTGGCGGAGGCGTACCTCATCTCGGGAGAGCCGGAAAAAGCATTGGAAGAATACGCGCGTACGCTGGAGCTCGATCCCTCATTCTTTCTGTCCCACCAAAGCCGTGCCTGGACCTTTGGCATGCTAGGGCGATTCGATGAAACTCTCCTCGATTTGGCCGCGGTGCGGGAGTTTCTGGCTCGCGACGACGTTCCGCCCATCAACGCCCTTCTGCTCGAAGCCTTCACGCTTTCTCGCGCCGGTAGGTATGAGGAAGCGGAACAGAAATTGCGCGAAGGTCTCGAGCTGGCGAAAGAAATGGACGAGGTCCAGACCCAGGCCCACATGGAGCTCCTCTCTGCGATCCTTGCTTTCGAGAGAAAGGGCTACGCCGACACCGCGGAAATCATTCAGCGCGTGGAAAGCATCCTCGCCGGGTACACCGGTGACGCGCGGAGCTATCTGACGTTGGTCGCGCAGCTCCTGGCTGGCGCCTCACAAGCCCGTTCCGGCCAGCTCGAAGCGGCTTCGGCTCGGCTCGACTCCGTGGAAAAGCTTTACGACAGCCGAAATCCTTGGGAGAACTGGTGCTACCACACGCTGGATGGAGAGATCGCACTCGTCGGGGACAACCTTGCCGCCGCCGAGAGTGCTTTTCTGGCAGGAGAGCCGGAGCGGAAGATGTACTTCAACAACGGAACCATCGACCGAAGCCTCTTCTACAACGGCCTGCCGTTTCGCGACGGCCTGGCTCGCGTGAAAAAAGCGCAAGGTGACCTTACTGCCGCGATCGACACGTACCGCAGCCTGAACCGTCCCGGACCCGACGCCAAGTGGACAGCGATGATGGAGCCCCGCTACGTGCTGGAAGTGGCGCGCCTACTCAATGAGACCGGTGACAAGGAAGGCGCGCGCGCCGAGTACCAGAGGTTTCTCGAACTGTGGAAGAATGCGGATGAAGACTTGCCGGAGTTAGAAGAGGCAAGAGCGTTTTTGTCTCAATAACACATGCTTGGATCCACTGTTTCTCACTACAAGATCTTGGAGAAAATCGGCGAGGGTGGTATGGGCGAGGTCTATCTCGCCGAGGACACGAAGCTGAAGCGACGCGTCTCGCTGAAGTTCCTCCCCGAAGAGCTCACCCGCAACGACGAGCGGAAGCAGCGCTTCGTTCAGGAGGCCCGAGCCGCGGCCGCCATCCAGCACCCGCACATTGCCGCCGTCTACGACGTGGACGAGGCGGACGGCCGCACGTTCATCGCCATGGAGTACGTGCCGGGCGAGAGTCTGCGGAAGACCATCGAATCCGGGAAGCTCGATTTCCGTCGCTCGCTCGAGCTCGGGTTCCAGATTGCCGATGGCCTCGCCAAGGCGCACGAGAAAGGCGTCGTGCATCGAGACGTCAAGCCGGACAATGTCCTCATCTCCGAAGACGGGTACGCCAAGATCATCGATTTCGGTCTGGCCAAGCTGCTCGAGCCCATCGTCCCGGCCAACGAGGACTCGGGAGACATGGAAACGAAGCTCAAGACACGAGACGGCCTGGTCATGGGAACCGTCTCTTACATGTCGCCCGAGCAGGCACGCGGTGAGACCATCGATGCGCGGAGCGACATCTTCTCTTTCGGCGTCCTTTTCTACGAAATGATCTCCGGGCGCTCTCCTTTTCAGAAGAAGAGCGTTGCCGAGAGCCTGAGTGCGGTGCTTCACGAGACCCCGC
Source organism: Vicinamibacteria bacterium (assembly GCA_035291825.1). Classification (GTDB taxonomy): domain Bacteria; phylum Acidobacteriota; class Vicinamibacteria; order Marinacidobacterales; family DATDRI01; genus DATDRI01. The sequence goes on from DATDRI010000256.1 coordinate 8,044, forward strand.
CGGCTCTGAGCTCTTCCACGGAGCTCCCGCCTGACGTCCGCCGCGTCTTGCGCAAAGCGCTGGCTAAGAACGTTTCTGAGCGCTACCAGAGCAT
>DATDRI010000257.1:0-1509 GCA_035291825.1 Vicinamibacteria bacterium
AGAGGCCACGCCGAGCGTGGCGGAGAGGCTGGAGCTTACGCCGGCCGTCAGGCCGAGTCCCAGCACATCACGAGTTCGCGCCAGCCACCGGTCCCTCCGCAGTAAACTGCGAAGGAGAAAGGCTCCCACCATCCCCTCAAGGCAAATTCCCCCGACTCCCAGTAGGCTCTCAGGGCCTTGCCAGACCAGGATGGCACCAGCGATGGCTAATCCAAGGACGAAACGATAGCCACAGGCGGCGAGAACTCCCACCGCCAACCCGCTGGCCGGCCAGACGGGAGCGACCGTGTCCCCGGAGATGTGGAACACGTGCGCCAGCGTCCATTCGGCGACGCCCAGGTACGCCAGGGCGAGCAGGCTCGACTGGAACAGGTAGATCGCGGTCGACCTGACTTGGAATCGATTCACCTTTTTTCTCTTGACCTCACGGGGTAGGTCCGGTCCGATCTCAAATACTCATGAACCGTGCGGTTCGAGCCGCTCGACACGATTCTGCTCCATGGCCTGGAGCTCTCGAATGAGCCGGCGCTCCTTTTCCAGAAGGAGGCGTCCGGGATCCAGGAGATGAACGAGTCGGCCGTTTTGAGCGATTTCGGCCCGGGCGCATTCGTTGAAGGAGTGTCGTTCCCGTACCGGCAATAGCGCCTGCTGGGGAACGGAAAGAACCTCACTGGCGTGGTCTACCAGCAGCGCCACGTGGCCGTCCGGTTGTCGAAGGAGAACCAGGGTCGTGTAGGGGCCCAGACCTTTCTCGGGAAGCTCAAAGAGTCGGTCCAAACGCACAACCGGAACCACCTTTCCGCGCAAGTTGAGAAAGCCTTCCAGTAGGACGGGCATGCCAGGAGGACGGGAGAGCGCGGGAAGATGGACGATGCTGTGAACCTCCTCCAGAGGAACGGCAAAGACCGATTCGGAGAGCTCGAAGGCTAGAAAGTGATGCATCGTTCGCTCGTGAGTGCCCGAGTTGCGGACTTCTGTGATCCCTCTTCCCTCAAAGCGACGACGGATCGCCCCGCCGTCTGAAGTCAGACGGAGCTACACCACTGAAGTTTGCAGGATTTGCGCTTCGAATATTGTAAGCTTACCGCCCAGGGATTTCAAGGCCCTTGGGAACGAAGGGAACGAAGGGGATTCGCTACCGATGGGGTTGCTGGAGACCCGATCGGCTCTCCAGCGTTTACTCGGAATCCTGCTTGTCAGACGGAGGACGGTCCAATCCCAGGAGGGTGGTAACCGTCTCCACCATTTCTTTCAAGTCCAACGGCTTCGTGAAGGTGCGGTCGACACCGAATTTCTTCGCGTAATCCAGGTATTCCAGGCTTCCGGTCATGCCGCCACCCGACATGGCGATGGTCTTGACCCGCTTCCCTACTTCATGGATCTCGAGGATGGTCTCCAGGCCTTCCTTCTCGGGCATGAAGATGTCGACGATGATGAGGTCCGCGGGTTTCTGACAGAACTGCCGGAGCCCCTCTTTCCCGTCGACTGCCTCGCTCACCTCATAGCCGG
>DATDRI010000258.1:0-3442 GCA_035291825.1 Vicinamibacteria bacterium
ACTGGGGGTGTTTGCTACCGGCGTGGACGTTGCGGAGAAGGCCCTCCGCTGCGCTGCCTCCCACGCGCGCGCCGGTTCCTTGAAGCCGATCTACGTTCGCGCCAGAGGCGAGCGACTTCCTTTCGCCGATGCCACTTTCTCTGCGGTCGTGAGCTCCGACTTCCTGGAGCACGTGGATGACGTGCGGGAGCTGGTGCGAGAGGGTGCACGTCTGCTGGAGCCGGGCGGGCTATTCCTTTACGACACGATCAATCGGACTTGGCTCACTCTCCTTTTTCATATCGGCATCCTCCAGGAATGGAGAAAGCTGGTTCCACCGCGCACCCACGACTGGCGCCAGTTCGTGAAACCCAGCGAGCTCGACGCCACCCTGCGCGCCGAAGGACTCCACCCGGTGGAGACGCGGGGGCTCTTCCCGGCCCAGCCACTGCGGTTTGCGCTTCACCTGCTCCGGCACCGAAAAGGCAGAGACCGCATGCCTCCCTTTCGGATCGGCGATTGGACCGTGGGAAGCTATGTGGGTTATGCGACCAAGAGCTTGTAAAACCCGCAATCGCCCCGCATAATAAAGAGAACCCAATCTCAACAGAAAATCCAAACCTGAGAGGCTGTACTATGAGCAGAAAGCTCCTCGCTCTCTTGGCGGTGACTGTCTGGAGCACCGGTCTCGGTCTAGCCCTGGAGAACGGGTCGCTCACCAGTGACAAGACGCAGATCGATCCAGAAAGCTATCGGCTGTCCGTCGAGCAGCAAGCGCTCATTTGGGCCAAGGACAGTTTCCCCCGCTTCATCGTTTGGCCGACACAGGCCTTCGACCTCCTACAGAAGAAATCCATTGCCTCCCTTCGGGCAGCGGAAGAAGCGATACGCCTGGACTCGAAAAACGCCTTCGCACGGGCTTTGTTGGCTCGCTCCTACCTCATGCCTGCCGACACCTTGGACTCCGCCAGAGAGAATTGGAAGCTTTCTTTCGAGAACGGCGGGGGGATCAGCTTCCCGTCCCTGTATTACGACGTCGACGACAAGCGCTATTTCATGAGCCACATTCGAAAAGAAGGGATCTACATTTACCGCTACGGCCAGTTCGGGGTGGAGACGATGACGGAGCTACCGGACGAAACGAATACCCTCTACTGGGAAGCGCACGCCGGACACATCTCGTCCGATCTCGAGCCCGCCGCCATCATCTATTGGAAAGACGTCGTGAAGATGAAGAGCGGCAACTGGGTGCAGTGGTTGACGCTCAAGAACGAGATCACGTTACGATCGGACCGCGGGAAAGAAGAGACCCTCGACGAGGTCAAGGTAGCCTTCCTGGGCGGCGTGGGAAAGTTCGACTGGCATCTCGACTGGTGGGATCTCGCTCACGGCAAGATCAACATACGCACCCACAGCTACGGGCCCACCGACTACAACGCCAGGCTGCGCTCGGTCATCCTCGAGCTGGTCGACCCGGATGGCCGCATCGAAGCGCCCAAGGCGCCCAACCCGGGACCGGGCTGGTAGCGACCCGCGCCGGGCGCCCCTAGTTGACTTTCTCGCCTCGGGCCAGCGCCTCGACGCGCGTTTGAAGGCTCGGGTCGTTCACTCCCAACTGGACCGCCTTCCGGTAGTTCTCCTGCACGGCGGCAACCAACGCCTCGTCTCCCGGACAAGGACAGCCTTTTTTGATCGACCCGAAGTGGGCCCAGGCAAGAGCCAAATAGGGCGCTCCCCAGTTGGGCGGGGCCGCTTCAACGGCCCGCTGCAGGGTCTCGACGGCGCCGCTGAAATTAGACTTCGCGAGCTGCGCTCTCCCAAGGTTATACAGGCCCACCGGGTTGGCGTAGCCGGGAGTACTGGCGGCCTTCGAAAGAACGGCAAGAGCGGCGTCCACCTGTTGGCTGGCAAGGAGTCCGCTTCCGTACTCCGACAAGTAATCCGGGTTGTCCGGCTCCAAATCGACCGCCTTCTTGAGCGAGGGAAGGGCCCCCGCCACATCCTGCTTCTTGTTCAGCAGAAACTTGCCGCGCTCGTAGTGCGCCGCCGCGAAGTTGGAATCGATGGCGAGAGCGGCATCCAAGGCAGACACTGCGGCTTCCACCTGTCCCGTCGTTCCCAGGGCGCGTCCGAGATGATAATGGAGCTCCGCGGAGTCGGGGTTCTGCTGGAGGGAGCTCTTCAAGTAATCGATCGCCCCCGACGCATCGCCCTGGTTCGCCATGACCCTAGCCAGAGAGACGACGGCTTCCGTGGAGCTGGGGTTGAGCTGGGCGGCGGTCTGATAATAGCTGATGGCCAAGTGGGGATTGCCTTGCGCCTCGTGCATCTGACCGAAGGCGAGCTGCGCCTCAAAATCGTTGGGATTCACCGTCACCGCCATGGACAGATCGGAATAGGCGGCGGCAACGTCTCCCTTGGCGTTGTGGGCGATGCCTCGGATGGAATAGGCCTGGGTGAGCTGGTTGTCGAGCTCGATGGCCTTGGTCGCGGCGGCGATCGCTCCGTCGTAGTCTTTGTTGGCCAGCATGATGTCTGCCATACCCGCATGCGCTTCCGCAATCGACGCGTCCAGCTCGAGCGCCTTAGCAAACGAGGCTTTCGCCTCCCCTAGGCTTCCTAAACCGAACTGCGCCAAGCCCAAGGAGGCGTGCGCCGTGGCACTTTCAGGAGCAAGCTCGACGGCCTTCTGCGCCGCTCCTACCGCTTCATCCAGCTTGCCGATCTTGGCTAGGCTCATGGCCAGATAGATATGAGCGTCGGTGTTGGAGGGATCGAGCTCTATGAGCTGGGGCGCGGCTTCGGCAGCCGCCTGGTACCTACCTAACTTGAATAATGCACCGGTCAAGCCGGCGTAGGCCTCCAGGCGCTCGGCACCCTCACCGTTTTCCGCCGCCATCCGGTAAGCGCCGACGGCGTTCTCCCACTCTTCGTTACCCGCGTAGATTCTGGCCAGCTTGAGATGCGCCTCCGCGTTGTCGGGGTAGTCGACCGTGATGTTGTAATAAATCTTGGCCGCCTCCGCGAGTTTGCCTTCCTTGACCAGTTGATCTGCCTGGCGCATGCTCTCCGCGGCTTCCCTGTTCGTTTGTGTCTCTCTTTCTTGCGTCTGAGATTGAACTGAGGAAGGAGACAAGATGAAGAGCGCCAGTGCAGCCGCGAACGTGCTCGCTATGAATCTCGGACGAAATCTCATGACTTCCTCCTTTGGGGGATGACCGCTGTGCCCCCTTAGGCGTGATTTTTGATGAGGCCTCTGTGGTGCGGATTCTAATCCACCGCCGATCGGCGTTCAAACGCTCCGGCGAGCGGCCTTCTCGAGAATGATGTCACAGGTTCTCGATACGCCCTGGCGGCCGGCGAGCCGCTCCGCTGCCAATCTGCAGGACTCCCGCACCGATTGGGAGCTCAAGAGCTCGTCGAGTGCAGCGGCGACGGCGTTGGCACGATAACGCTTGGGAGT
>DATDRI010000259.1:0-2105 GCA_035291825.1 Vicinamibacteria bacterium
GGTCCATGCCCCCAGTGCTTCCTTCTCTCCCAAGGTCACTACCTCTCGTCCGTCTTTGCTCAAACCGACGCGGCCGCGGATGATCACGTAGAGTCCATCGGCCTGTTGTCCTTCCTTGAAGATCCAAGCATTTCTGGGATAAAGCACCTCCTCCGAAATCGAGGCGAGGAGAGCCAGATCCTCGGTCCGAGCGGCAGACAGGAGGTCGACGTTCTGGAGGAACAGCACTTTTTCGACGACGGTGTACACGACGGTCCAACCCTCTTCTCCGACAATGGCGGGTCGATGGTACCGTGGCGGCCTTGGTGACTCAAGAAGAGGATCGCTCCGACCGGGTTAGGCCGAGCGTTCCGCTAGTCGCCCCAACGCGTACTCGACCGCTTCTCTCACCACCGGCGTTCCGCGTGGGACGCCCTTCAGGGTGGGGCCGAGGTCGGCCATGCGGAGCCTTCCCACCAGCGTGGCTGCACAAGCGACCAGCCAAGCGTCCTTTCCCTTCAGCAGCTCCCGCAGAACCCTGTCGGTGCTCAAGGAGGATCGGTCGATGAGCCGCGTTCCTACCGCCGGTACCGCCTCCGGACCGGAAGCTTCCAGTAGAGGGAGGATCCGGTCCCGGTGGCTCGGAGAGAATAGATTGCCCAGAAACTCGAGGGCTGCCGCACGGACCGGAGGTCGGCCATTTACCACGGCGTTCCACGAATTGTAGAGGTCGTCGGGTGGATAGATCAATCCCAGCAGTCGGAAGATTCGATCCCTGGTGAAATCGAAGTGCTCCGCCAGCGCGCGGTCCAGGAGCGACAAGGAGTCATCTTGGAGATGGCTACGCCTCACTGCGGCGAGCCGCGCCGCGTGGTTCGAATAGGCTTCCGTTTCCGCACGCAGGACCCGCTCGACTTCTGAGCGATCGAACTTCAGTCGCGGGTAACGCGCCCTCATTTTCCCCAACGACTTGACGATTTGGTAGTGAGTGCTCAAGTCGTCATCCGGCAGGCAGGAGAGCAGCCGGTCCACCGCATCCTGGTTATCGAACTCGGCGAGAAGGCGCGGCAGAGCGCGACGGAGCTCGATGGCTTGACTGCTATCCTCGAGTAATGATGCCGCGGTCTCCATCACATCGTCGCCCAGACGAGCGAGGGCCTTGCGGGCCGGCGCCCGCAGACGACGGCGACGGAGTTGCTGGAGCAGCGGAGGTAGGAGACTCTTGTCGCGAAGCCTCCCGGCGCTCGCCGCCGCGGCACGAGCCACTACTGGCGACGGGTCTTCCAAGAGCTCGGCGAGCATGGCGCGCAACGAATCGTTGGCGGGGATGAAGCCAAGGGCACGGGCGGCCAGTTCTCTCTCTGGCGCACTCTGCGAGTAGCCATAGCGAAGCGGGAACGTCGCGTCCAGAACGCCTTCCAAGAGATCGGGAAGCGTCTCCATGCAATCGAAGACGGCGTGCGTGTACTCCACGTTCCCGGATCGGAAGAGTGCGTCGAGCTCCTTCTTGCCTCGAGCGTTATCCGTCCGGTACAGAAGACCGAGGGCCTCCGCCCGCACCACCGGATGGGAGTCCACGATCAGCTCGTTCAACCGTTCGATGGGGGGTGGATGGGAATAGCTACTCAGCAGCCGAACCGCGGCGGCCCGGACTTCCGGGTTGTGGTGGAAGGTGAGTCTCTCTACGGGCTCCATCAGGCTTTCGTCGTCGGCCCCGCGAAGGAGCTCTAGTGCGTAAAGGGCTTGCCTTTCGTCCGAGCCGGCCAGGACCTGACGGAGGACCGAGAGGCTCTGCTGATCTCGAACGTCCGCCGTCAAAGCCGCTACATCGATGTCCCGCCGCGCTAGAGAGGAGCGGAAGGTTCTCACGTACTCCCGCCGGAGCATGAAAGTCAGGGCCAGCCAAGGCACGATCAGGCCCAGCACCAGGAGACTGAGCTGGTGGACTCTTAGAGCGAGGACGGTGGTGGCGAGGAGGATGAGCACGCCTCCCAGGCCGCGGCTCACGCGCTCCACGAACATATCCAGCCAGGCCTTGGTCCGATTCTTGATTTCCAGTGGAACGGGGAGATAGAGGATTTCCAGGCTGCTCTTGTTGATCGAGTTGCTGAATCCGTCGTCGGAAA
>DATDRI010000260.1:0-10507 GCA_035291825.1 Vicinamibacteria bacterium
GGCAGTGGCCCACGCCGTGAGGCTGGCCGATGTGGACGTCATTGCCGCCTACCCCATACGGCCCTACACCGAGGTGATGGACTTGCTGTCGAAGCTTATCGCCGATGGCGAGCTCGACGCCGAGTACCTGGTGGCCGACAGCGAGCACTCTCAGTTCGAGATCGTCAAACACGCCAGCTCGGTAGGAGCCCGGGCCTTCGGTGGGAGCAGCGGAACGGGGTGGATGTATGGCATGGAGGCCCTGGTGGTGACCGCCACCGACCGTTTGCCCACATTCTTCCTGGTAGGTAACCGCGCTCTCGACGACCCCGGTGCCTTCGGCGTGGAGCACAATGACGCCATGGCGGTTCGAGACTTTGGTTGGCTCCTCTTGTGGGCCACCACTGCCCAGGAGGCGCTGGAGCACGTGCTCATTGGCTACCGGGTAGCCGAAGACAAGCGGGTGCGCATGCCCATCGCACTGGCCATGGATGGCGCTTTCCTGACTCACTCGCAGCACATCGTCAAGCTGCCTACCCAGGAAGCGGCGAAAAAGTTCCTGCCGCCCTACGACTTAGGTGAGCGCCGACTCCACCCCGATAACCCCGTCTCCATCGCTCCGCAGGTGAACGAGGACTGGGTCATCGAGCTCCGCCGGCAGAACTGGGAAGCGGCACGCCGCGCCAAGGGAGTCATCAAGGAGGCCTACCAGGAGTTCAACGAGGTCTTCGGACCGCGCTACCAGAACCCTTGGTTCACGGAGTTCCAGACCGACGACGCGGAGGTGGTGTTGATCGGTCTGGGGACCGTCGCCATGCCGGCACGGACAGCCGTTCGGCGTCTGCGCGAACAGGGTAAGAAGGTCGGCTACGTGAACCTGCGCTGGTTCCGGCCGTTCCCATCTCAAGAGCTACGGGATTGTCTCGGGCGGTTCAAAGCGGTGGGTATCATCGATCGAGACTTCGCTCACGGCTCGCCGGACAGCGGGGGAATTCTCTGCCATGACATTCGCTCCTGCCTGTACCCGCTTCAGAAGCGCCCCAACGTCTTCAACATCATCACCGGCCTGGGCGGGCGAGATGTAGCCATCGATGACTGCATCAAGATGTACGACATCGGCTTCAAGGCGGCCGAGGGTAAGGTTGGAGACGAGCTCGTTACCTGGATCGGATTGCGGGAGTAGCCACCAGTCCACCGAGGACGGGGCTGCGTAAGAAAGGAGACACCGCAGACATGGTGCAAACAAAGGTCGATTTCGAAAAGATAAAGAACGTACGCGAGACGCCGTTAGAGGAGTTCTACACTTCCGGTCACCGCACTTGCCAGGGTTGCGAGTCGGCCTTGGTGATGCGGGATTTCGCTAAGGCTTCCGGCGCTCGCACCATCGCCACCGGCGCCACCGGATGCATGTACGTTGCCAACACCAGCTATATGACCACGCCCTGGATCATTCCCTGGATGCACACCCAGCTGGGGGCGGGGGGTGCTTCCGCGGTGGGTATGGCGGCGGGCCTCCGGGCACTCATGCGTAAGGGCAAGATCCCCAAGGAGAAGATCAACGTCATCAACTTCTCCGGGGATCTGGGCGGGGGCGACATGGGTCTCTCCGGTATCTCCGGTGCCTTGCAGACCGATTTGGACCTGCTCATCATCCTCTACGACAATGAGTCGGCGGCCAACACCGACATTCAGGCTACCGGTTTGACCACCTACGGAGCGCAGACCACGTTCACTCCACCGGGATCGAAGCGCCGCATCATGCATCGGCGGTGGAAGAAGAACGTGGCTGCCATGCTGGCGGTGGGACATCCGACCTGCCGCTACGTGGCCACCGCCAGCGCCACCTTCCCGGCCCTGGATTTCCTGAACAAGACCCGCAAGGCTCTGGCCATCGGGGGGCCGACGTTTATCCACACCTTTGATCCCTGTCCCAAGGGATGGGACTATCACCCCTCTTACTCCCGCGAAATTGGCGAGCTGGGCATCAAGTCGGGGATTTTTCCTCTCTATGAGATCGTCGACGGCAAGATTTCCTACACCTACGATCCTCGCAAGAGGGGGCGCATCCCGGTGCGGGAGTACCTCGAGAAGCAAGGACGTTTCGCCCATTTCATCGATGAAGACTTCGACTACATCCAAAAGAGGGTGGACGAGATGTGGGACGAATGGTCACTCCCCGGTATTGCGCCCTTCAAGGGTGGTCTGGAGTTGGCCGCAGCGGCGAAGTAACCCGCCCGCTTGGTGGAGACAGGCCGGCTCGCGGGAAGACTGCGGGCCGGTTTTTTTTATCGCTCGCCCTGGAGCCCCTATCCTGGAGACGCACCATCATTCTCAAAGCTAGAATGGGGAATGCGTCCGCAGGCGAGGCGAAAGGCATCGAGACGAAAACTCCTCTTCTGGCTCGCTTCCTCGGCCTTGGTGCCCCTCTCGCTCTTTTTCCTCGAGCTCGCCTTCCGATACCCGGAGCTGACCGAGCGCCTCTACGGCGGATGGCTCTACCCTCAGGTCGCCGCCGCATTGGGTAAGCTGAACGGCTTCTTTCCCTTCTCCCTCGCCCAGGGCCTCGGCTCGGCCGTATTGATCGGCGGGCTCGGTTACCTGGTCTTGGGGAGAACGAAGTCTCCGAGCGGCTCGAGGCTCGCGGTGGCGTTCAAGGCCGGGGCGATTCTGTGGCTACTCATGGGAGTCACCGGCCTGTGGTTTGTCCTTTCCTGGGGGCTCAACTACGCACGGCCCAATCTGGAGACGCGCTTGGATCTCTCCACACGGGACATCGACCTGGGAGAAGTACTCGACGCCGGAAAAAGATGTGCCCAGCGCGCAACCGAGCTTCACCGGTCGCTCGCCCAACCCGCCGACCAGCCCACCCGTCTCACGCTGGCGTTCTCGGACCTGAACGAGATCCTCGACCGTCGTTTGAAAGAGCTCGAACTGCCCGGAGACCGCCTGGAGCCGCCCACCTCCCCGGCCAAGAAACTCTGGGGCTCCACCTTGCTCTCCTATCTCGGGCTGAGCGGGATTTTCATCCCCTTCACCGGCGAGCCATCCGTCAACGCCATGGTCCCCGATGCTTCCTTACCCATGGTGGTGGCGCACGAACGGGCCCATCAAAGAGGTGTCACCAACGAGGGAGAATCGAATCTGGTGGCCTTCATGGCCTGCGCCGGATCGTCGCAACATCCCTATCTACCCTACACCGCCTACCTCTACGCCGCGGCGAGATTGCTCCAGGCGGGGTCGCGGCAGTCTCCGGAAGAAGCCCGCGCGGCATGGGCGGAGCTCGGACCGGGACCACGGCGCGATCTCGAAGCGATACGGGAGTTCTGGAGCCGTTACCGTGGACCGGCGGCAGCGGCAGCGGATCGAGTGAACGACTTCTACCTACGTTCGGTTCGGGTTCCGGAAGGAGTCGGCAGTTACCAGACAATCGTTCGCTTGCTGATAGGCCTGGACCGCCGCGGTCAGTTGTAGCGGCATCCACTGATCAATGCCGCGGGGCCCCACCCCCGCGGCTTCGGATTGTCGTCGGCGCGTTTCGCGCCGGGCTCGCTCCGCTCGCTCTAGGCCGACTTCGCGCCTGCGCATCGGCTCACGGCTGCTCCGGGAAGTACTCTTCGAAACGGCGGCACAGATCGACCATCGTCTTCAGTCCGAAGCCGGTGGCGCCCTCTCCGTAGTATTTCCAGGCCTTCTCGAGGAGGTAGGGGCCGGCGATATCCAGATGCGCCCAGGACAAACCCTCGGGCACGAACTCTCGCAGGAAGAGTCCGGCGGTGATCGCTCCGGCATGCTTGCCCCCGACGTTGTTGAGATCCGCATAAGGGGTTTTCAGCGTCTCCTTGTATTCTTCGACCAAGGGAAGCTCCCAAAATACCTCGCCATGGTTCTCCCCGGAACGAATGACCGCCTGCACGAGATGGCGGTCGTTTCCCATCACTCCCGCCACCGCCTCCCCCAGAGCCCGAACGACGGCTCCGGTGAGTGTGGCGATGTCCACGACATGAGTGGCCCCCTCCTCACCGGCGCGCGCCAAGCCGTCAGAAAGTACCAGCCGCCCCTCGGCGTCGGTGTTGTCGACCATGACTGACTTGCCGTTCTTGGCAATGAAGATATCGCCCGGTCTCTGGGCATGGTTCCCGGGAAAGTTCTCGGCTGTCGGTACGATGCCGGTTACACGCAGGGAAGGCTTCAATTGGCCGATGGCGGCCATGGTGTATATGACCGCCGCGCCTCCGGCCATGTCTCCCTTCATGGTGAACATACCTTCCGGCGGCTTCAGCGAGATGCCGCCGGTATCGAAAGTGATCCCCTTCCCCACCAAAGCCAGGTGATGGCGTGACTTTCGCCGCGGCTCGTATCGAAGAACGATCATCCGCGGAGGATGCACGCTGCCCTTACCCACCGCGATCAGACCTCCATAACCCTGCTTCTCTAGCTGTTTTTCGTCTAGCACCGTGCATTTGAGTCGGTTTTGAGAGGCGACTCTCTTCGCGACTCGGGCGAGGGCCTCGGGATACATGACCGCTCCCGGCTCGTTTACGATGTCTCGGCAGCGGTTGGCCTCCTGGGCCACTACGCTGTAGCGATGGAGTCGTTCATCGGAAGCCGTCTTGTCCTCCGGTCGCACCACGATGGAAACCAAGAGCTCAGGGTCTTTCGTCTTGTTCTTCTTGTATTTGTCGAAGCGGTAGGAACCGAGCAGGAATCCCTCCGTCGCCTTGCCCACGAAGGCTGCTCCGTCTGGCGAGCTCAGGAAAAAGGCAATGCGGCCGAGGTAGTAGCCCCTAGCGTAGCCCAGGGACTTGGCGGCGAAGATCTTGACGTTCTCCCAAATGTTGTAGTTCTTGGAAAGGGTGGTGGAGAAAATCAACAGGTTCCGGATGGGCGACTGTTCTGGAAACGAGTGGAACACCTCCCGCTTTTGGCGCTCTTCCTGGAAGTTGCGTTGCGCCGCCTGGAGAACGTGACGCAGCTCGGGTTCGTCTACCGTAAACAGAGTCACTCCGGGGTCGAGCACGGCCACTGCCAGATCTGCCTTGATTCGCGAGGGTGGTTGGGTGACTACGTTCAGCTTCATCGTCTATTCAGCCTCTCCTTCGTACTCCTGTTTGAGTTTTTCCACCACCGCCGGATCGGCGAGCGTCGTCGTGTCTCCCAATGCCCTTCCTTCCGCAATGTCCCGCAGCAGGCGTCGCATGATCTTACCGGAGCGAGTCTTCGGCAGATCGGCGGTGAACAAGATGTCGTCGGGACGAGCGATGGAGCCGATCTTCTTCACCACGTGTTGTTTCAACTCCCCGATCAAGGAAGCGCTCGGTTCGACCCCTTCCTTGAGCGTCACGAAGGCTGCGATCCCTTCCCCTTTGATCTCGTGCGCTCTCCCCACCACCGCCGCCTCGGCGACCCCCTGAAAATCGACCAGGGCGCTCTCCACTTCCATGGTACCGATGCGATGGCCCGCCACCTTCAAAACGTCGTCCACACGACCCAGAATCCAGAAGTATCCATCCTTGTCTCTCTTGGCGCCGTCGCCCGGAAAGTAGACGTCCGAGGACCATTTGCTCCAATACTCCTTCAGGTAGCGCTCGGGATCACCGTAGATGCCTCGCAGCATCGCCGGCCACGGCGTCTTGATGGCGAGGAACCCCCCTCCTACTTCGATGGACTCTCCTTGCTCGTTCAAGATATCGGCTTCGATCCCGGGAAAAGGATGCGTCGCCGAGCCAGGCTTCAAAGTCGTGATGCCGGGCAAGGCGGTGATCAAGATCATGCCGGTCTCGGTTTGCCACCAGGTGTCCACAATGGGGCACTTCCCTCTCCCCACGTGCTGGTGATACCACATCCAGGCCTCAGGATTGATCGGCTCACCGACAGATCCCAGGAGCCGAAGCGAGGAGAGGTCGTGCTTGGCCGGCCATTCGCTTCCCCATTTCATGAAGGAACGGATCACGGTGGGGGCGGTATAGAACACGGTCACTCCGTATTTGGCGGCGATCGCCCAGAACCGATCGTTCTCCGGCCAATTCGGCGCCCCTTCGTACATCACCCCGGTGACTCCCAAGGCGAGCGGCCCGTAAACGAGATAGCTGTGCCCGGTCACCCAACCAATGTCGGCGGTGCACCACCAGACGTCGTCCTCCTTGAGATCGAAAACCCATTTGGTGGTGGTGTAGACACCGGTGAGATAGCCGCCGGTGGTATGGACGATGCCCTTGGGCTTCCCGGTCGTGCCGGATGTGTAGAGAATGTAGAGCATGTCCTCGGCGTCCATCGCTTCGGGAGGGCACCGATCGCCGACCTCCTTCATGACGTGGTGCCACCACAGATCGCGGCCCTTCTTGAAGTCGACCTCGAAGCCGCCTCGGTTCACTACCACCACATGCTCGATGGAGGGAGCCCCCTCCAGGGCTTCGTCCGCCATTTTCTTCAGTGGAATGACGTGTCCTCTCCGGTATCCTCCATCGGCGGTGATGAGCAATTTCGCCTCGGCGTCATTTATCCGGTCGCGGAGTGAATCGGCGCTGAAACCTCCGAAGACCACGCTGTGAACGGCACCCACCCGGGTACAGGCGAGCATGGCGATGGGTAGCTCCGGCACCATAGGAAGGTAGATGGCGACCCGATCGCCCCGCCCCACGCCGAGCTTCTTCAGTACGTTGGCGAATCGATTGACCTCCCGATAGAGATCCCAATAGGTCAAGGTCCGCGTCTCACCCGGCTCTCCTTCCCAAATCAGGGCCGCCTTGTTCCGGCGCCAGGTCCTGACGTGCCGATCGAGACAATTGACACTGACGTTGAGCTTGCCGCCGACGAACCAGCGGGCATGAGGAGGCTTCCATTCCAGTACCTTGCTCCAGGGCTCCATCCATTCGAGCTCGCTGGCCATACGGGCCCAGAAGCCCTCCCGATCCTCTGCCGCCTCTCGATACACGTCCCCGTCCGCAACATTGGCCTCCTCCCGAAAGCCAGGGGGCGGTGCGAACTCCCTGTCCTCTTGAAGCAGCGCTTCGATCTCCATGGATTTGTTTTTCTCACTGGCCATCCCGAGCCTCCCCTCAGACTTAAAGGCTCGTCATCTTATGACAGACGAGCGCCCCCCGGCCACTCATCGACGAGCTCCATGGCCTGGGTGCCGACGCCCATTGTGCTCGAGGCCTGGTGGCGACTTTCGCGCCGGCGAAGAACTTTCCGCAACGCGGAAGATGAACTATAATATTAAGAATCAATCAGTTCCAATTGAATAACGCGCGGGCGGGGAGCAGCACCCATGCTGAATGTGTCTCTGTGGGTTCTCTTGTGGTCATCGGCCCTTTCCCCGTCCACCGAATCCCCGCTGCTGGGGGAAACCTTCGAGAGCCGGCGCCTCCACGTTCGAGTGCGCCCTCCGGCCGGCTGGCAGTTGGTGAGCACCGGGGCCTCGCAAGACGAGCCCATCGAGTTCTGGAAAGCCGAAGAAGCTGGTCCGCGCGTTCAGATCACGTCCTTCCCCTATCCCCTTTCTGACGGCTCGGAAATCGACCAGGTTCAGGCGGAGCTGGCGGAGGCTCTGGTGCGGAGGTTCCCCGACCTCCGCGTGGATCAGGAGACCAGGCTGGTGCACGGGGGCCATCCCGCCATCGAGGTGATGGCTACCTTCTCCATGGACGACACTTACTATCACGTCATCCAACGCTGTCTCTTCGCTCGCGGGCGCATTTTCATCATCACCTGTGCCTCCTTCGAATCCTCTTTTCTCTCCGATCTGGCCACTTTCCGTGCCTCCATGGATAGCTTGGAGATTCTGGACGGGATCTTCGACCTCAACCCGACCAGCAGCCAGACTCCTCTCGTCACGTTCCGAACCATGGGAATGTTGGTCTTCGGATTCCTGATAACGGGCTTTTTTCTGCGCCGTCTTTCCGTCGCCAAGCTAGGTCGCATGAGCAACTGATCCACCCACCATGATTATCCCGCTCACTCACGAACAGATGACGGTCCAGAGACTGCCCTGGATCACCATCTTGATCATGATCATCAACGTCTTCGTCTTCCTCTACACGCACCCACAAGCGAAGAGAGACGAGGGTCGACTCTACGGCGTGTTGGAGGAGCTTCAAGCGTTCGCCGAGCGCAATCCGGGGATGGAGCAGGAGGACTTCCCGAATGAAGAAAGCCTGGCCGAGTACCAGAGACTCGTCCAGAGGTTCGAGGAGGTCAATCGAAGCCGTTTGTTCGGGCGTCACGGCTTCGTTCCCGCCCGGCCAGAGTGGCCTGACGTGCTGAGCTCCCTCTTCCTTCACGGGGACTGGATGCATCTCATCGGCAACCTGTACCTACTGTGGTTGTGCGGCTGTAGCGTCGAGGACATATGGGGCCGGCCCGTCTATGCCTCCATCTACTTGGCTAGCGGATTGGCGGCCTGCCTGGCGCACGCCGCCGCCTTCCCCGATAGTCAAGCGCCGCTGGTCGGTGCCTCGGGTGCCATCGCCGGCCTCATGGGAGCGTTCCTGGTTCGCTTGCACTCGACCCGCATTCGTTTCTTCTTCATGTATTGGATTCACTGGGGCACCTTTTACTCGCCGGCCTGGGTCATGCTGCCATTGTGGCTCATGAGCCAGTTCTTCTATGCGTTCATGTACGTTGATGGAAGCCCGGTCGCCTTCTGGGCACACGTTGGGGGTTTCCTCTTCGGCGCCATGGTGGCGCTTTTCATCAAGGTCACGCTACTCGAGGAAGCGTTTCTCGCACCGGCGATTGAGCAAAAAACCACTCTGTTCGCTCAGAATCCTAAAGTCACCTCGGCCTTGAATCTCATCGAGAGCGGAAGGCACCAGGAGGCGATCCGCCTCCTGCAAGGCGCATTGCGTGACAACCCCGATGATACCGACGCCCTCGACCTCATCGCCAGCTCGTACCGGTTCCTCGGCCAGGAGCAAGACGCTGCCCAGGCCTATGCTCGGAAGGTGCGCGGCCACTTGAAGCTTGGCGAGGCGGATTTGGCGGTCGCCGCTTACTCCGACCTGCAGGGGTGCGGTCATCAGGTCTTGCTCTCCGCTCGCGACTTACTGGCACTGGCGCGACTGCTGGTGGATGCCGGTCGCTTTCCTGACGCGGAAACCGCCTACATCCGAGTCATCGAATCGTCTGCCGACGAGGCGATCAAGCTGCGCGCCTCCATCTCTCTGGCCGATTTGTACCTCTCCGATCGGCGGGGCAAGCGCGCGCTCCAGGTTCTCGAGGCGGCCGCTCCCTGGGCCGAGAGACAGCCCGAATGGAAGGTGCACCTCGAGGAGAAGGCGGCTGCCGCCAGATCGGCGGTCCCAGCGCTTTCGCGCCCGAGCTGACCTCTAGGGTGGCGCGAGCGCTGGTCTGGTTCTTTGTTCACCGGATCGACGGGCGCGGGCGGGAGATCGCTTCAACTTAGTCATTCGAGGATCTTGCCCCGGGTCTCGGGCATGAAGGCGGCCAGTCCGGCAGATAACAAGAAGGCGGCCGCCGTAACGTTGAACGCCATTCCCAGCCCATAGGTTTTGGCGAGCTCTCCCACCGCGAACGGAGCGGCCGCGCTGGCGATGCGGCCGATGTTGTACGTCAATCCTTGCGCGGTCACACGGATGCGGGTTGGAAAGAGCTCGGCGCTAATGGTGCCGAAACCCGAAAAGTAACCGGTTCCGAAAAAAGCCAAGAAGGGCCCCAGCACCAGGAGCGCGGTGGGATTGCGGGTAGCGCCGTAGATCGGCACCAGCACGGTGGCCATCAGCAGATAGAGCAGGTACGCTCTCTTGCGTCCCAGACCATCGGCGATGAACCCAAAAGTCACATAGCCGAGCCACTGCCCGACAGTGAGTACGATGATCCAAACAGACGAGCCGACCACCGTCAATCCCGCCCCGCCCTGCTCCGGAGGGAGCTTCAGGTAGGTCGGGATCCACGTGAAGAGGCCCCACCAAGCGAACATCGTCCCGGCATTCATGAAGGTAACGATGAGCGCGTTTCGCCGGTACGGTTTGGAGAAAACGGTCCGAACGCCGAGGGAGGTATCATCGCGCTGCCGCTCCCGGGCGCGAAGCCAAATCTCGGGCTCGGGGACGCTCTTCCGAATCCACAGGGTGATCAAGGCGGGGAAGATGCCGACGAAGAAGACGGCTCTCCAACCAAAGTGGGGCAAGACCAAGGCGGTGATGGCGGCTGCCGCTCCGTACCCCACCGCCCAAGAGCTTTGCATCAGTCCCATGGCTTTGCCGCGGTGCTGGGGAGGCCAGGTCTCGGCAACCAGGGCGGCACCACAGGCCCACTCGCCACCCATGCCCAGCCCCAAGAACATTCTGAAGAGAGCAAGCTGCAGGATCGTCTGCGCAAGTCCACAGGCAGCTGTGAAAACTGAGTAGACCAGAATGCTCAACATGAGCGCGCGCGTCCGACCCAATCGATCGGCGAGAATACCGAAGAGAACGCCACCGACCGCCGACGCCAACAAAGTGAGCGAAGCGAGGAGGCCGCCCGTTCCTGTATCCATATCCAAACTTTCCATCACGTCCAGCAAGATCAG
>DATDRI010000261.1:0-1650 GCA_035291825.1 Vicinamibacteria bacterium
CCGCTACCGGCACGACGAAATCGGCTTCAACAGCCGGCTCGACGAGATTCAGGCCGCCGTGCTGCAGGTGAAGTTGAAGTACCTGGAATCCAAGAACGAGAGACGGAGGGAGCTCGCTCGGCTCTACGAAGAGGCGCTCGAAGGCTCAGGCGTCCGTCCGGTCGCCGTTCGCGACGGTTGCACCTCGGCCCGCCACCTCTTCGTGATCCGGGCGCCGAACCGCGACGCTCTCGCGGCTCACCTGAAGGAGAGCGGCATCGAGACTCTGATCCACTTCCCGATTCCCACACATCTTCAGCGGGCGTATGAAAGCCTCGGTCAAGGACCGGGGAGCTGCCCCATCGCTGAGAAGGCTTGCGGCGAGATCCTTTCCCTTCCCCTCTATCCGCGGCTCTCGAACGAGGACGTCTGCCGCGTCGCGGATGCCATTCGCAGCTTCTTCCGGCACTGACGAAGCCGACGCAAAAAACCGGACCAGGCGGTCCGGCTCTTCGAAGTGTCTTCCGGTCGCTCTGCGGCTAGCGGAGGTAGTGAGCGAACGATTCTCCAGGGAACTGAATGTACCCGAACTCCCGCAGGTTGTCCCTGCGAATGTTCCCCCAGACGATTCTGGCTCGCTCCGTCGGGATTTGGACTTTTCGTACGCAGTGAACCGCTAGCAGCGGCTCGTCGATATTGCTCTCGCTGTAGACATACAGGCAAGGCTCTCCCAGGGCGCTCTTCTCGTTGTCGTGGACAACCAGGTAATCGCCTTCGGGCAGCAACCGGTCGACGAACAATACGGGGTGCCTGAAGTGGGCCCAAACGCGGTCCTGGCTTGGCATAACATCAAGAGCCAAGAGAATCGGGGCGGCCGCCGCCACAAGGATGCCCCAGGCGATCAAACTCCATCCAGGGAATCTCATGGAACACCTCCATAAAGCCAACATATGTGCAAGTCATGTGCCCACGCCATTCCAATCTCGTCCGTAGCGTATCTTGCACAGCACGCTCGAGATGAGAGGACAGCCGGGCGCGGACGGTCGTTGGCGGTTCAGGTTTTCACGCACTCGTTGGGCGAGGTGGCGCACCGCCGTTGGGCTATTGGGTGCGCTCGGGACTTCTCGGTCGAGCCCGCCACCTGCCAGGACTTCAAGCAACACTTGAAGGCGGCGAACACGTGTGCGTGGAGTCCACTTCCAACCGCTTCTTTGTCGCGGTTATTTAGTGAAGGCGTCAGCAGGCTATTGGATGTAGCCGAGGGTTTTCAACTGCTCCAGGGCCGAGGGGTCCAACCCCTCCAGGCCTTCCGCGCCTGAGGATTCACTGTCTCGCAGCGGGTCCCTGGCCATCCAGGCGTCGAGTAGAGGCTGGAGCTTCGCCGCCTCGCCCGCGAGATCTGCGAAGAGGTTCCTGGTCTCGCCCGGATCGTCCACGAGGTCATAGAGCTCGTAGAGGTCTCCCTCGGCGCGTGGAATCTGAATGAGCTTCCAGCGGTCGGTGCGCACCATGCGCCATTTCCCGCGTATTCCTGGAAGGTAGATTTTGTCTTGTTCCGGAACCTGCGTCCTCGCCGGAGCGCTTTCGGCGAAAGCCGTGAGGTAGGGAAGCGATCCTCCGCGGAGAAGGGGCGCGAGGCTCCTTGCCTCGACGCCAGTCAAAGGCTCGACA
>DATDRI010000262.1:0-2004 GCA_035291825.1 Vicinamibacteria bacterium
TGGTAGATTCGGGTTGATCCGGGAAAGAGGCTCGGGCTGGCTCTCGATGATGGCCGACAAAGTCTGAACCACGGTGGGCCGGTGAAAAGGACGCCGGCCGGTCGCCATCTCATAAATGATGCTGCCCAAAGAGAAGAGATCGGAGCGAAAGTCAACGGAACGGCCGCTTGCTTGCTCGGGTGACATGTACCCGACCGTGCCAATGACGAGACCAGAGGCGCTGTGGCCCAGGGTGGCGATGTCGGAGGCCCATTCGACCTGGGAAACCAGCTTGGCGAGGCCAAAGTCCAGAATCTTGACGAAACCATCCTCATTGACCATCAAGTTCTCTGGCTTGAGGTCCCGATGGACGATTCCGCTCGCATGGGCTTTGGCCAACCCGTCGGCGACTTGAATCACCAGGCGCAGAATTTCTTCTGGCGGAAGCGGCCCGGAATCCAGCAACCGGCGCAGGGTCTTCCCGGAAACCAACTCCATCTCGATGAAGGGAGAGGAGCCGGTCGTTCCGATACCATAAATGATGACGATATTGGGGTGATTGAGAGACGAGGCGGCGCGCGCCTCGACCTCGAATCGTCTCAGACGGTCGCTGTCGGAACAGAGCTCCTCACGCAGAACTTTGATGGCCACCTCGCGGCCGAGCTTGGTATCGCGGGCTCGGTAGACTTCTCCCATCCCGCCGGAACCAAGAACGGAGATGATTTCGTGGTTTCCCAGCCGGCTGCCTGGTGAGAGCTTCATGGTCTCAGCATCGGGGAAGGTAGGGAACCCTCGCTCTTGGGCGAAGCTCTAGGAGGAGGAAGGCCGGAAAGCACCCAGGATGGGGAATCTTATGGCCCCTGCGTTGGGCGGGGGTGTTCCATATCATCACCAGGCACCGTGACAGAGCCCTGAGACGCCGTTAAACGTAGCACAAGCGGATCTCGCGTGGCAAAAACGGGTGGGCCGCTCGAGCCCTTCTTCTTGCAGCCGCCGAGAAGATCGGAATGCCCTCGATGGTGAGCTGATTGGTATCGACCTTGTCGGGGAAGTGGAGCGTCAAGAAGGCGAGTCCGGGACGGCGGCTGAGCGAGGCCTCAGTGCTGCTGAAGACGAGCAGGGAAAAGCCGGCGCGTTGAGGCACACTGTTTGGTAGGGGAGCGATGGCTCGCCGCGAGCGCCTGGGTTAGCCCGAGAGGTTCCCGCGTCCAGAGTATCCGGCGTGCGCATTGACGAGATAGCCATGACATGGCTATGATTTGTGTACATGTAGTGGCAAAAGATACCCCCATGAAGGCCGTCAAGATCGCCGACCTCAGAAATCGACTGAGCTACTATCTGCGCCGCGTGCAACGGGGTGAATCGATTCTCGTATGCGAGCGGGACCGTGTGATTGCCCGAATCGATCGAGTTGACGCTCACGCTCGCGTCCCGGAGATCGATGGCGCGTGGCTGGAAAGGCTCGAGCGGCGAGGCATCATCCGTCGCGGCAAAGGAAAACCTACCCCGGAATGGCTCTCTCGAAAGCCTCGCGTCCGGGCGGACGTGGTGGCAGCTCTCCTCCGTGAACGGGAAGAGGGACGTTGAGGTTCTGGGACAGCTCGGCCGTGGTCCCTCTTCTGGTCGAGCAGGAATCCTCTCCGCTTGTGGCCGCCTGGCTCGCCCAGGACGAAGTGTTGGCTCTGGACCCTTACCCAAGTGGAGGTCGTTTCGGCGCTTCGGCGGCTCGTTCGCGAAAAATCCCTCGAGGAGAAAGTCGTGCGCCTCGCAGAAACCCGGATGGACGATCTCAACCGCGCATGCCACGTCGTGGTCGACGTGGAGCCCGTCAAGTCACTGGCGACGCGCTTGCTACGACTTCACCCGCTTCGGGCGTTCGATGCCCTTCAGCTCGGCGCCGCACTGCACTGGGCCGAGGGGTATCCTAAGGGGCGGACTCTGCACACACTCGACCGACGGCTCGCTTCTGCAGCTGAGCTCGAAGGGTTCGAAGTCCCGCCTTGAAACTCGATGCTCGGAGTGGCT
>DATDRI010000263.1:0-2179 GCA_035291825.1 Vicinamibacteria bacterium
CGGGCAAGATTCCAGCCCGGGATCATTCGAGCCATGACCCAGTCTGCCAGGGGCAAGACCTGGGATGACTACCGGCCGCTCTTCGTCAACCCGGATCGCGTGCAACGCGGGGTTCGGTTTTGGAACGATCATGCCGCGGCCTTGGCGAAGGCCAAGGATGTCTTCGGAGTTCCCGAAGAGGTGATTACCGCGATCATCGGGATAGAGACCCACTACGGAAAGAACACCGGTTCCTTCCGCGTGCTGGACGCGCTCACCACTCTGGCGTTCGAGTACCCGCCCCGCGCCGAGACTTTCCGCGCCGAGCTGGAGCAATACCTGTTGCTGACTCGAGAGGAGGAGCACGTCGGGCTCCTAAACGCCAAGGGATCCTATGCGGGAGCCATGGGAATAGCGCAGTTCATGCCCGGTAGCTACCGTTACTACGCGGTCGATTTCGACGGCGATGGTCGCCGGGACCTGATCGGCAATACCACCGATGCCATCGGCAGCGTTGCCAACTATTTGAGCCGGCACGGCTGGCGTCATGGAGAGAGGACTGTGGTGCGCGCTCGCGTCACCGGAGAGCACTATCTGCCCTACGCGAACTCGGGACTGGAGCTCAACTACATCGTGGCGCAGTGGAAGTGGCTGGGTGTCGCGCCGCTCGACGAGCTGGGAGGGGGTGAGGAGGCCATTCTCTTCAGCCTGCGCACCCAGAACGGGCCTGAATACTGGCTGGGACTGAACAACTTCTACGTCATCACTCGATACAACCGCAGCTCCTATTACGCGATGGCGGTTCACGAGCTGGGCAGGGAGATCCGGTCTCTTCGCGAGCAACCAGGCGATGCGGCTCCTTGAATTCTCCCGAAAGCTTCTGGTAGAGAGCGATCTGACTTCCGTAGCGGGTGAGTCGCAAAGTGACGCGCCACAGGATGAATAGCTGCTGGGCCACTACCGCCGCCGTGACCAGACTCACTGTGGATCCGTCGAAGAGGTCTGAGACCGGAAGATAACAAAGAGCGGCAACCCCACCTGCTACCGCGACCGAGAGAGCGAGCCCCACAACCGGGACCGCATTGCCGATGGTGAAACGCACCGCCCTCCAGAGTGAGCGCCGCATTTTCGCCTCATCGGTAACGACGGCGTGGATGCGCGCGTAGTCGAAGCAGATTCTGAAGAAGAAGAGCGCGATGAGGGTGAATCCGGCGCCGATCCACGCTCCCCAATAAGAAACATACTGGTAGGGATCGGGGCCGAAGAGAAACCGCTCCGCTCCCCTGGCGGTCAGAGGCAACAAAGAGAGCGCGGCCAGCAGCAGTAGGCTCCACAGCGCGAGTCGGAGAAAGCGGCCGAAGAACTTAGCCGCCCCTCCCCAGAACTGAGCGGCCTGATATCCCCTCTCACTAGCTAGAATCGCTAGTGCGCCTCCGGATAGAAAGAGAGAGAACACCCAGAAAGCGATCGCCCCGAATAGGAACAGGACGGTCAGCGCGGGCGCCGCCGCCCGGTTGGCAGTGACGAGCTCGAAGAGGAAATCGAGAGTCACCCCTTGGATGAGCTCGTTTGCCGCCAGGGAACGGCCCGCAAACTGCAAGAGCACCTCCCGCAGGGGGAGTGCGACGAGCACTCCGGCAAGAAGGCTGGCCAGGTAGAAAACGAGCAACAGACGCTTGGTGGACCACGCCCGCCTCAAGCCCAACTGCAAGGTGATCCAGATCATGATGACGCCTCGGCCCGACCTCTATGGGCTCAGGAAATCCAGCAGGCACTGCCACCAGAACATCCACCGGGTGACGACCCTGTTGACTCCGAGCTGGCGAGGCTCCAGGGTGCGGCTGTTGTTGGTGTAGCTCCGGTCGAGTGGAATTTTTTTGTCCGGATCCACCGTCGCCGAGGAGAGCCTCGCCGGCCGGACGAACTTGAGCTTCGTCCAGAGCTCCTGACCATCCCAGCTCTCCCGGAGGGTCTCGCCGTCCTCGAATGCGATCTCGATCTCGACCGGAAACCTGAAATCGCCCAGGCGGCGAATCCCCACCTCGCTTTCATAGAGCTTCGGGGCACCGGCCTCGGTTCCTTCCGGAACTGCTTCTGGGCTGGACGGCTGGGCAGCGCTTTCTTCCCAGGACTGCCAGGGCTCTTTCACGGAACGGTCGAAGTCGTACCCCGTTTGTTTCAGTTCGCTGCTCTCGATGGA
>DATDRI010000264.1:0-5982 GCA_035291825.1 Vicinamibacteria bacterium
GGAGAGCCGGAGCGCCCAGGCCTACAAGAAAGCACTGGTGGTGGCCTCCGCCAACCTCAAGAAGCTGGTCGATGGTGGCGCCACGGTTGCCTTGGGAACCGATAGCGGCCAACCGGCACGCTTTCAGGGCTACTTCGAGCATCTGGAGATGGAGTTCATGGCGGAAGCGGGGCTTACCCTGATGCAGATTCTCGTGGCATCGAGCGGCGATGCGGCACGCTGCCTGGGAATCGATGAGAGCCTGGGCACGCTGGCGCCAGGGAAATGGGCCGACTTCGTCGTCCTCGAGGAGGATCCGCTCGTGGACATCAAGAACACCAGGAGCATCGATTCCGTATGGATCGCCGGGAATAAGGTTCCCGCTCTACGCGAAGGAGGCGGCCCCCAGACCGAGTAATGGGCGCCTTGCCTTGTGCCCCTACTAGGGAAGGACCGTTTCCACCAGGGCTTCCGATAAGCTGTCGGGATGACCCGAGTACATGATCTGTCCCTGCCGGTCGATGAGGAAACTCCGGGGGATGGATTGGACTCCATAGCTCTGCAGGACATCGGATCTCCAGTTTCCTTCGTCGAATAGGAACAGGAAACTGTAACCGCCTTCTTCGATGTACGCCAGCACGTCATGGCTTGGACCCTCGATGCTGATGCCGATCACCTGAAGCCCCCGCTCGCCGTATCTCTGGTGAAGTTTCTCGACCTGTGGCATGGAGGAGCGACAGGGCGCACACCACGTCGCCCAGAAATCGACCAAGACGGCCTGGCCACGAAAGTCAGAGAGCGACACCCTTCGACCTCCTCGATCCTCCAGACTGAAAAGGGGAGCCGTTTTCGTGGAAGCGATGATCGGTGGCGCGGGCGAGACAAGAACCCTCCCGTCGGTATCGGTTGACGTTGGAGCTGCCGGCTCCTCAGGTGTCGCGCCGATGTCTTGTTCGGTAAAGGCTCGAACGGGCGCATCGTTGCTCCTTCGCCTCGCTCTCTCCTCTTTCGCCACCTCGGCGAGTGATTGCGCGAGCAGCAACGCTGGGAGCAGGCACAGAAGGGCCCCCGCCAGAACCTGTTTCATGTTCAAAGAACTCCGATTTCAGTGGGACTTAAGAATAAGCTTAACATGTGCAGGGTGGCGGTTCAATCCGCACCCCAACAGAACGAGGGGAGGTATCGCTCATGAGCGAGGTGGAAAGAATTCGAGACCAACTGCGGAGAGCCTTTCACGGTGAGGCCTGGCACGGGCCTTCCGTTCGAGAAGTACTGGACGGCGTGACCGCTAAGCAGGCCGCCTCCCGCCCGTTCGCCGGGGGGCATTCGATCTGGGAGCTGGTACACCATATCACCGCCTGGACGGACATCTCCCGCCGGCGACTCGCTGAGGACCGGGTGCCCGAGGCCACCGCGGAAGAGGACTGGCCGCCGGTGGATGGGGCCGACGAGGAGAGCTGGAGAAAGGATCTCCATGAACTCTTCGCCTCCCAAGAGCGATTGCAGGAGCTATTGAAGAGCTTCCCCGAGCCTCGATTGGAGGCGACCGTTCCAGGTCAGGCCTACACCTTCTACGTCATGTTGCATGGAGCGGTGCAGCACGGCTTGTACCACGCTGGCCAGGTTGCTATTCTTAAGAAGGCAAAGGCCTAGCCCGGCCTTTGATTCGATAGCCCGCTACCTGAGCTCACGACACAACAACCAAGCGAAGGGACGTACAACCGACGCGGGGTTGGACTGTCCGGTCGCTCGGCGGCGCGGAAAGCGTTTCCCCGGAAGGAGACATCGCCATGACCACCGAACTGAAGCAAGGACTCACCTTCGACGACGTTCTCATCGAGCCACGTCGGTCCCGCGTGCGGAGTCGCAAGGAGGTGGACACCTCGTCGCAGTTCTCGCGACACATCAACCTCAACATCCCGATCGTCAGCGCCAACATGGAAACGGTCACCGAGGCCGAAATGGCCATCGCGGTGGCGCGACACGGCGGCCTCGGCGTGATCCACCGTTTCATGACCATCGAGGAAGAGATGGAGCAAGTCTCCCGAGTGAAGCGATCGGAGAACCTGGTCATCGAGAACCCCTACACCATCTCTCCCCGGCGAAGCTTGGGAGAGGCGCGCCAGCTCATGGAGAACCGCGGCATCACTTCGTTACTGGTGACGACCGAGGACGGGAGCTTGGCGGGCATCCTGACCCACCGGGACATCCTCTTCCTTGAAGAAGACAGCCAGTTGGTGTCCGAGCTCATGACTCCGGCCGCCAAGCTCATCACCGCACCTGTCGGCGTAACTCTGGAGGAGGCAAAGCAGCTCTTCCTCAAGCACAAGGTCGAGAAGTTTCCCATCGTTGACGGCAAGGGTCGCCTTCTGGGGCTCATCACCATCGCCGACATCCTGAAGCGGACGCGCTACCCTCTTTCCACCAAAGATGCCAAGGGACGGCTTCGGGTGGCGGCGGCGGTCGGCGTGCGCGGAGATTACTTGGACCGGGCGGATGCCCTTGCCGCTTCCGGCGTCGATGCACTGGTCGTCGATGTGGCTCACGGCCATTCCGATCAGGCCATCGGAGCGGCACAACAGATCCGTAAAAAGCTAGGAGACATCGAGCTGGTGGTGGGTAATGTGGCCACCGCACGAGCGGTTCGCGACCTGGTGGAGCTGGACGTCGATGCCATCAAAGTGGGTATCGGACCGGGCTCGATCTGCGTCACCCGAGTGGTCACCGGCTCCGGCGTTCCGCAGTTCTCCGCGATTCAGGAGTGTGCTCGGGAGGCGAAGAAGCACGGCGTCCCCATTATTGCCGACGGCGGCATCCGCAGCTCCGGCGATCTCACCAAAGCCATCGCCGCCGGCGCCGGGAGCGCCATGCTGGGCAACATGCTGGCCGGCACGGAAGAGAGCCCGGGAGTGATGGTGATCCGTGGCGGGCTACGCCACAAAGTCTGTTGGGGAAGCGCTTCTTTCCGCGCCCAATGGGCGGGGCAAAGGAGCTCCGCCCAGGATCCCGAGGAGGCCGCCGAGGTGGTCCCGGAAGGAGTGGAGGCGGTGGTGCCCTACAAGGGCCTGGTGTCTGAGGTGCTACAACAACTGGTGGGAGGTCTCCGCTCCGGCATCAGCTACGCGGGAGGGACGAACATCAAGGAGCTCCAAGAGAACGCCTCTTTCATCCAGATTACTCAGGCGGGACTCAATGAGAGTCAAACGCACGACGTGGAGCTCATCAAGTGAGCAACACTATGGCCCGGCGAGCACCAGAGTAGCGTTCGTCCCCCCGAATCCAAAGGAATTGGATAGCGCCACGCGCATGGGTCGGGATGTGGGAACCAGAACGGGAGGATAATCGGCGAGCTCGGGATCGAGCGGCTCGGCATTGACCGAGGGAGCAATCCATCCCTCTCGAAGCATGGCCGCGGTAAAGATGGCTTCAATCGTGCCCGACGCCGAAACGGGGTGTCCGGTGTAGCCCTTGGTCGAGGAATAAGACACGTGCCGGCCGTCGAGGACTCGTTGCAGCGCTCGCACCTCGGAAACGTCCCCCAAGGGAGTCGAGGTGGCGTGGGTGTTCACGTAGTCGACCTCTTCCGGACGGACTCCCGCATGCTCCAGCGCCCTCCGCATGGCGAGCACCGCTCCTTCGGCGGAAGGTGCCACCATTTCACGGGAGCCGTCCGACGACATGCCGTAGCCGCGCAGAACGCCCAGGATCGGCGCGCCCCGACGCGCCGCCGACTCCCGGGTCTCCAGCACGACCAGCCCGGCACCTTCCGAGAAGATGAACCCCGCCCTATCGACCGCGTAAGGGCGCGAGGCACGCTCTGGGCGCTCATTGTCCTGGCCGTTGTAGGCCCTCATGGAGTCGAAGCCGGCGAAGAAATGAATGTCCGCCACCTCCACCCCGCCGGCGATAGCTCCCTCCACCCGCCCGTGCTCGATGAGCTCGGCGGCCAGCAAGATGTTGTAGGCTCCGCCCGCACAGGCGGCGGTGGCGGTGAAAG
Organism: Vicinamibacteria bacterium; assembly: GCA_035291825.1. Lineage (GTDB taxonomy): Bacteria > Acidobacteriota > Vicinamibacteria > Marinacidobacterales > DATDRI01 > DATDRI01. Next base: position 3,977 of record DATDRI010000264.1, read on the forward strand.
AAGGGCCAGTCGTGCCGAGGATGGTGGCCAGGTTGGCGGAGACCGTTGATGCCATGAGGCGGGGAATGATGGTCGGTGACACCTTCTTCGCATTCTTCGTCTGGGCGAGCTTGGTGTGAATTTCCACGTGTGCGTCGACGTCACCCGTCCCGCTGCCGACGACGACCGCGATGTCCCGGGGATCGATCCCCGACTGCTCGAGCGCTTTACGGGCAGCGCGGAGGGCCATCAAAGCGGCCCGCCCCATGAACCGTGCCTGCTGTTTGTTGATCCCGAGCGAGTCGGGCGACAGATCGTTCGGGTAAAGGCCAATCAGCTGGCAGCGGGCTCCGTAGTCGACGGCCGGCTGCCAGCGCTGAAACGGTGTGGCCCGTCCGGCCCGGATCGCCGCCTCGATAGCGGGCAGATCGTCTCCCATGTGACAGCAAACCCCCGCGCCGGTGATGACGATTTCGCGCGATTTGTCTCTCATGGCTCGCTACACTTTACCTCATCGAGATAGGACCCGGGGACTACCCTAGCAGTCGCCCGATGCGGCTCCGCTCAAACAGTACCCCCCCTCCTTTTCTTGAACCCGACCTTCTTCTTGGAGCTTGATCAATCCGGAGACGAGAGACCGACCGGCGAGCTTCCACATGCTCTTGTCGACGTCTTGATAGATTTTACCGACCAGCACTTCGACCGCTTGGGACTCATGAGAGAGCGCCGCCAGCAGCTGGGCTTCCCTCTCTTGACGGTGACCAAGCGCCATCCTAATCGCCTTCCTTCCCTCTCGAGCCGGAGGCCCGTGCCCCGGATAAACGGTGCCCTCGGCAACGGACTCGAGGAAGCGCAAAGACTTCAAGTAGGTCGCCAGATGGCCGTCCCGCGGATCGATCAGGATAGAGGAAAGCGTGGAGAGGAGATCCCCCGCGATGAGCGCCTGGTAGCGGCTCTCCTGAAAAGCAAGATGCCCCGGAGCGTGGCCTGGAACGTGATAGGCACGGAGCTTCCATCCCGGTTGCTCGTCGGGGGAGGTCCCGAGGTCCAATGCTTGACCGTGCTCCAGTGAATCTGCGAAACGGATGTCCGGCAGTTGGGCCACCGTGTCTCGATGCGCGTGAACCGGAAGCCGGTAGCGGTTCTGGCACTCGGCGACCGCGCCGACGTGATCGAGATGGTAGTGGGTCAACAGAATTCCCTGAAGAGACCGGCCCTCGGAGACGAGCTGGTCGAGGAGGTGCCACAGCTTTTTCTGTTCGAGAGGGTCCACCGGCGCCGGGTCCACGATGTAGACCCTCTCTTCTCCGACCAAATAAGTGTTGGTGTGTGTGGCAGGTGGTCTGGTCGGAGTCTTCAAGGCTGCCAACAGAACTCCGGGCGTGAAATAAACGTGGTGAAGCTCGCCGCGGGCATAAGAATGCGTGAATTCGCGGGCCCAAAGAACGAACGCGTCGTCGCCCTTCATCGCCAGGCCACGAAGCAGGATGACCACGGGAGGGACGATCAGCACCTCTCCTCTCCTCCAACGATCGAGGGCGTCGCCAGGACGCGCGAAGCCACCCCCCATCAGCTCACCCGGAATGACGTCGACCTTCGCGCCCTCGGGAAGCCGACACTGCAAGAACCACGTGTCATAGCGTCGCGGCGTAAAAGGAGGGGTCGTGATGCGGCACAAAGGAGTGAAATCCCCGGCATCTATGTGTTGACCCATCTCTCTCAGGATCTGATCGAACGTCACCTCGCCGGCAAGCACCCTTCGCCGATCTTCTTCCAGTGAGCGCTCGGATCGATCGCTTCCTCGGCCGAACCAGACTCCCGTCTCCTCGAACAGCTCTCGCGCCGCGGCGGCGACGAAGGCGGGATAGTCGTCTCCCAGTCCTTTCCCCGCGTCTGGCAGGTTCTTGATGGGCGCCTTCGCGTCTTCCGGCTCTAGAGTTCCTCCTGGGAAGGCTTGATAACCACCGAAAAAGGCGAGTTTCGGATTACGATCGACTAGCAGAACTTCCTGCGACTCGTCGCGCGGC
>DATDRI010000265.1:0-4111 GCA_035291825.1 Vicinamibacteria bacterium
AGATCCACGGTCTTCACGATCTCGAAGACCTTCTTCACCTGCGGCTGCAGGTGAACCATGAGCGCCTTGCCTCCTCGGGACTTCAGGTCCTTCTGAGCTCGAAACAGAGAGCGTAGGCCTGCACTGCTGATGTAATCCAGCTTGGCCATGTCGAACACCAGGACCCTTACCGCCGAGCCCATGAGGTATTCCATCTCCTTGTCGAAATCGGCCACCGTATCGGTATCGAGTCGCCCCTCGAGGGCCACCGTCTTGGTAAGCGGTCGCCCATCCTGTATGTGGATGTTCAACATGGTCAGCGTCTCCTTGGACTAGCAGCCGGTTCAGCGGCGAGCGCCGCCAACCATCGCCATACACAAAATGCCGGCGGGGTTCGTCCGCTGCAACCGGGTAGTAGATGGACTCACATTCTTGCCACCGTAATTATACGCCGCGTCTCTTGATGAGTACGAGGACATTGACCGGCCCCCGGCGTACATAGGTCTGCACGTCGGTAAGGGACCGGATGAGATGAATTCCCAAACCGCCCACCGGTCGCTCCTCGGTGGGAGTCTCCAGATCGGGTTCGGGATGCTCGAGCGGGTTGAAGGGTCGACCGGAGTCTCGGAGCTCGAGACGGACCTCCGTCTCGCTGAGCGCCAGCACCACCTCGATCTCCCCCTCTTCGCCGGGCGCATAGGCATGTCGGAGAACGTTGGCCAGACCCTCCTCGGCGATGAGCCGCATCTCGTTCGCCAGCTGGATTCCCACCGCCTGCTCGAGAAGCAGTTGCTCGATCCGGTCGAGGGCGTGAGCCAGCTCCGGGAGCTGGTTTCTGAGAGTGAAGGCGTGCTCCATATTGGGGAGAAGGACTATCTTTGATTGGCGCCGTAACGCACCGCCATCACCGTGATGTCGTCGGACTGAGGCGCTTCACCGACGAATCCGCGCAAAGCGTCGAGAAGACCTCCCGCTACCGCGGAGGTGGATTCTTGGGGAACCGTTTCCAGCGTGATGACCATCCGTTCCGAGGTGAAGAACTCTCCCTGCAGGTTCAGCGCCTCGGTGACCCCGTCGGTGTAGACGACCACCATGTCCCCGCGCTCCAGAGTGGTTCGCTGCTCAGCATACTCCGTGGCATCGATCAGGCCGAGGACCGGTCCCCCGTCGACGTCGAGAAATCGCGGCGTCCCTCCCCGGCCGGGGAGGAGGACGGGCGGATCGTGTCCAGCTGCACCATAGGAGAGCTCACCGTTGGTGGGGTCGAGTGCGGCGGCGAAGAGAGTGACGAACATCCCTTGTTCGTTCTGCTCGCACAGGCCTCGATTCACGGTGGTCAGAACCTCCGCCAGATCGGTGTGAGGGGAGGCCAACGCGCGGAACATCGTTTTGGCGCGCGCCATGAAGAGCGCCGCCGCCACGCCCTTTCCCGAGACGTCTCCCACCACGAACCACAGCCTTCCCCCCAACAAAAAATGATCGTAGAGATCGCCCCCGACGTGGCGGGCCGGCACCAGCGTGGCGGCCAGCTCGTAGATCGCCGGTGGCCCGCCCCCGGCGCTTCCCGGTGGGAGCATGTCCATCTGGATTTTTCTCGCGATCTCGAGCTCGCTCTCCAGTCGCTCCTTGGCCTTGGTGGTGACCTCGAGATTGTGGATGTACTCCTTCAGCGAGTCCCGCATGTTGTGAAAGGCGCCGGTGAGCGCTCCCACTTCGTCGCGGGATTCGACGGGAGGAAGGGCCAGATCGAGATCTCCGGTGGCGATCCGGGCGGCGCTGTCCGAGAGCTCGCGCAGTGGGCGGGTGAGTCGTCGCGAGAGCACCACCACCACGCCGCCCAGCACCGCCAGGCCCACGCCCAGGATGCCGAACTCTTTTCTCGCCAGTTGGCGCACCTCCGCCAGGAGCTCGTCCTCCGGATAGACGACGGCGAAGGACCAGCCGGCTCCTCCCACCGGTTGGAAGGCGGCCCGCGCCCGCTTTCCCAGGTACCGATCCTCGTAGGGCTCGAAACCCTGTTCTCCCCGGAGCATCTTCCCGACGATCTCCCTCGCTCTCGGATCGATGGTCTCGCCATGCTCCTGCAGAACGGTGATGGCAGACTGGAGCATTTCGGGATCGGGATGAGCGAGAACGTGACCGCGGCGTGAGAGAACGAGCGCATACCCGGAGCCGCCGAGGTCCAGCGACTCGATGAGCTCGGTGAGCCACTCCAGGGCGATGTCGGCGGTGACCACGCCCACGAAACGTTCGCCGCTTCCACCGTCGGCGAAAACGGGAACCGTATAGGTCACCATCAGCACGTTGCCGCCGCCTTCGTCGAAGTACGGCTCGGACCATCGAGGCTCTCCGGCGGAGGCGGTGGACGTGTACCACTCCTTCGACGGGTAGTCGTAGGCCTCGGTCGCCAGATCGGCCCTCGCGATCTCGTCGCCCCGCCGATAGAAATAAGGAGCGTAGAGCCCCCGGGAGTCAGGATGGGCGGCGGCGGTCGAGCCGTAGACCCTGGGGTTCCCCGCCACGAAGGCGTGGATCACTTTCTCGAGCTCCTGGTTCGAGACGGTGGTGTGCCCGAGAGTGGATCCTAGAAGTCTCGTGCCCTCCTCGACGGAGCTCAAGACTCCCTCCACCGCGTTCGCCTGCGCCTGGGCGACCAAAATGGCGCGGCGTTGGGCGTCCTCAATGGCCAGGTCTCGCGACACCAGGTAGGAATAGACGGTCGCCACCGCGAAGAGGACGCCGGTGGTGCCAGCGATCCAGAAAATCAGCCGGGAGGCGACGCTTTGGAACCCGGAATGAGAGGACACGTTAACGTCATCGACGTACTGCATGGCTAGTTCTTCCTCGCGGCGGGGGGCTAATATATAACCCGGTATCGCATGAGTCAAAGGCGGGATTGGGTTTTCAGGATCGGATGCCCTTCGAGATAGACTAATCGGGAGGGCGGGGAAGGGAAGGACGCGGATGGCGCAAGCGATGCGGGACTACCTCGCGTTCCTCAAGGAGCAGATGGCAGGCTACCAGGGGGAATACCAAGAGATCCTCGTCCACGTCCCCACTTACTTCGTGCTGTTGACCGGGCTCCTGGACGATTCGCGCTTCCCACCCGATTTGCGGCCGCTGGTCAACTCCGCTCTCGCCTATTTCATTTCTCCCTTCGACTTCGGAGACGACGAGGCAGTTGGGCCGGAAGCTTACGTGGACGATATCTTCGTCTGTGCCCTGGCGGTCTCCAAGATCAATGAGAGAATCGACGACCGGCAGGTGATCCTGGACCACTGGGAAGGAGAGCAGGACCTTTTCTCGCTCTCTGACAGCATTGTCGAAACGCTCAACGAGGAGCTGGGAGAGGAATCGGTCGAGCTCATTCGGCAGTACACTGGGCTGGACGCGGCCTGACGAGAAAGGGCAGGAGGATTTCCATGGCGGAGAAAACGCAATCCAGGGTCGACATCCAAGAGCACGGCATGGATCGGGACGGCACCCAACGAACCTCGGATCGCCGTCTGTTCATGCAGCTCCAGGTCTTCGGCGAGTGCGGGGATCGAGAAGCGGTGGTCGGCGAGTTGGAACGACGCTCGGTCCCGGGAGTCCTCTATCAGGACGTCAACAATCCGCGCGGCATCGGCGTTCTGACCATGGAGGAAGATCCCAAGTTCTTCGCCACCGCCGCCGCCGAGCTCTTCCATTCCGAGCCCTTTCGGTCGCTGACGCTGAAGGAAGAGCTCACTATGTTCGGCCGCACCTACTCCACTGGCTACGAGCCCAACCTGGAGGATTGGCTTCTGGAGAAGCCCCGCCGCACGGTGTTGAACTCCGCCTGGCGGTGGGCCCTCTGGTATCCGCTGCGCCGAACGGGAGCCTTCTCGGGGCTGCCGCCGGAGGAGCAGAAGACGATTCTTCGAGAGCACGGGATGATCGGGAGAAGCTACGCCGAGGAAGACCTGGCCCACGACATCCGTCTCGCTTGCCACGGAATCGACCCCCACGACAACGAGTTCGTCATTGGTCTGGTGGGGAAAGACCTGTACCCGCTTTCCCATCTGGTGCAGACCATGCGGAAGACCAAGCAGACCTCCCAGTACATCCAATCCATGGGTCCCTTCTTCGTGGGATACGCGGTCTGGCAGAG
>DATDRI010000266.1:0-2597 GCA_035291825.1 Vicinamibacteria bacterium
TGATCCTCGCCGAAGTCGTGAATGGCGAGCACATTGGGATGGGAGAGCGCGGCCACCGCCCTCGCCTCACGCAGGAAACGATTGCGCCGGTCGGGATCGTTCGCCAGGTCTGAGGGCAAAACCTTGAGAGCGACTCTCCGGTTCAGGGTGAGGTCTTCGGCGATGTAGACATCTCCCATACCGCCGCTACCGAGCTTCTCGATGACTTTGTAGTGGCTTAAGGTCTTGCCAACCACGATCCTCTCCAGGAAGCTTCTGCCGGCGAGATTATAGGGTTGGGTCTTGCCAAAAACCAAGTCACGCGCGTCTTGGTAAGTAACAGGGAGCTAGCATAGAGAACGTTATGGCGTCCTGGCGCGCTGAGCCCGAGATTTGCGAGAGCATAACACGGAAGGTTGGGAGTTTTCAGCGGGTACGGCAGAGTCAGCGCTTCGTTTGCGCGCAGGCCTTCCCACTTACCGTGACTTCGCCGGCGGTTTGGATCAAACTCCCACGGAGGTCCAGAACTCCTTCGTGTCATGGCTACGAAAGAAGCCTGCCGTCGGATGAACTTAGGTAGCGACGGATCTGGCGACGCCTCTCAGCCGGGAACGAGCGTTAACGGGCGGCTCCGTTTGCTGCCCAGACGAATCGTCCGAAAGTGCCGATCGAATGCCATGGCATTCTGGATACCGAGTCGTTCGATTACGGCAAAGCTGGTGCAATCGACCACGCTGAAATCCTGGTCGGGCCAGTCAATTGCGATCCGGCGTCCTCTCCCGATGACTCGCTGTCGCAAGGACAAATCAAAGGGTCGACTTCACAGGTGCGGGAACGAAGTCCCGGCTTTGTCCGAGGCGCGGTTACCCAAGGCCGTATTTGTGCAGCTTGCTATAAAGAGTGCGGCGATCGATGCCGAGAATGTGGGCTGCGCGGCCTTTCTGCCCCGCGGCGCGGCGAAGGACTTCTTCGATGTAGGTCTTCTCCATCGCCTCCAGAGTCGCTTCTTCTGCGGCAAGCTTTCGCCCGAGCTCTTTCTGCCAGCAGGCGCCGAGCTCCGGCAGGTCCTCCGGTCCGATTTCCTCCCCCGGCGCCAAAAGCGCCGCCTGCTCCATCATGTTCTTCAGCTCCCGCACGTTGCCCGGCCAGAAGTAGCCGCGCAGGAGATCGAGCGCCGCTCGCGAAAGCCGGGGGAGCGGGCGGCCGTTCTGCCGCGAGAACTCCCGCAGGAAATGCTCCGCCAGAAGCGGGATGTCCTCTGGCCGCTCCTTGAGCTCCGGCAGATGAATGTGAACCACGTTGAGCCGGTAGAATAGGTCTTCGCGAAAACTCCCCCGTTTCACCTCCTCGCCCAGGTCCTGGTTCGAGGCGGCCAGCAGCCGGATGTTCACCGTGGCCGAGCCTCTCGCGCCGAGTCGACGAACCGACCGGTCTTCGAGCACTCGGAGGAGCTTGGCCTGCGTGGTGGGAGTCAACGTGTTGAGCTCGTCGAGAAAGACGGTCCCCTTGTCCGCTTCTTCAAAAAGCCCTTTGTGGTCCGCTACCGGCTCCGGTGAAGGCCCCTTTGTTGTAGCCGAAAAGCTCACTTTCCAGGAGGGTTTCCGGAATAGCTCCGCAGTGGATAGCTGGGTGAGGCGGCCGGAGTCGTGTCGGCTGGCGGAGAAGGTCAGAGTGGGATGGTCACGATTCTGTTGACCCACTCTTCTGCCTCGGACGCAGTCCAGATCAATACAACATCTTCGATAGCTTCCAGGACGCTCGTTTTTTGGGAGACTATCGCCAGGCCGGGACTCGTCCGAGCAATAATGAAGGTCGCAAACTCATGAGGCATCGTTCGGCGGTCGTGCGTAACAAGGATTCTTCCATCGGCGGCAGCCAGCTCCAATACCCGCTCGTCGACGAGACCGCGCAGCCCCGCTTCCTCTGCGGTTTGAAAATCGATCCCCGGCTCGCGCCGCCTGACTCCCGCTACGATGTCCTCGTTCAGGTCGGCGTCTGCTTGAAAACGAATCTTCACCGTTCGGTGGTAGGCAAGCGCTTCCGAGCCTCATCCAGCTTGTCGTAGAGCTCGGGGTTTGCCTGGCGGGTCTTTTGGCGAATCTGCTCGAATTCCGCTTCACCCTGCTTCAGAAACGCATTCAGCTCCGCCTGATGAGCCAGGTAAAAGGTAATCGCCCCGTAGATTTGCTCGAGGCTCAGCAGCGGAAACGAGCGTTGAATACCTTCCGGGGACGCGCCCCGTCGAAACGCGTAAACGATGGAGTCCAAGGAAATGCGCGTGCCGGCGATCCAGTACCCATCACCGCGTTTTTCGACGTACTCCTTATTCATCACAGCTTTTCGCTCGGTCCTCGGAGACTCTCTTGAATTCTGAGTTCAGTATATTGCAATTGATCTCGACTGGCAATGTGCGAAAACGTGCTGATCGACGGCCCAGGGTGCACCGCACCGCCTGAAAACTTCCAACCTTCCATGTTATGCTCTCGGCAAATCTCGAGGCTTTCCGTGTCCTTTCGTTTTGCGACGACGAGCTGGACGCAGGTCCTGGCGGCGCGGAGGTCCTTCCAGTGAAGAGTGGAGGGGATTCTATCCGTCCCCGAGCCGCGGGGCAATCGGGA
>DATDRI010000267.1:0-17812 GCA_035291825.1 Vicinamibacteria bacterium
ACAACCGCCGGAGGGCTCTGGGAGAGGCTTCTCACCGACTACCCCAAGCTCACGCCCTACACTGAGATCATCCAGGTCGCGGTCAACCAGGATGTGGTCGATCGAGGCGTCAAGCTCCGGGCCGAGGACGAGGTGGCCTTCTTACCGCCGGTCAGTGGCGGTTGAGCCGTCTTCCCTCGGTTTTCTCCCCTTCGATTTCGATACCTGTTTCGAGATCCTCGCCTTGGCCGCCGCTTGGCGCCAGTGAGCGGCCAAAGCCTTGGAGCCGCTCTTTGCGTTGTTCCTAAAGCCCTTCTTTGCTCTCACGCTTCCCCTGCAGACGCTCCAGGCGACGGAGTCGGTGCCGAAAAGCCTCGCGCCACCTCTCGCGAAAGGCCAAGGGTAGCCGCACGTCCTCCTCGAGGCGCGAGATCGCCTGTCGGCAGTGGTCGAGGGCTCCCGCCAGGTCGCGCTGGCGGTGCTCCAGATACTTTGCCAGCTCTTCGATCGCCTCGATGGCCTCCGGACCGTCCTCTGAGGTCAGCTCCTTCCACACCGAGCTGCACTCTTCCCAATGTTGGCGGCGCTTCAGTTGTTGCGCCAACTGCCGGAGCGATCGCCTCCGTGCCTTCCCGGAGACTCCACTCTCCACTGCACGGCTGTAGTGCAGAATGGAGCGCTCGGTGAGAGCGGCCCGTTCGAAGAGGCGGCCCAGGCTGTAGTCGTCGATGGGATGTTCGGGGGAGACCCCTTCCTGGAGCATCTCCGAGGCCCGCACGGTGAGCGCCGCCAGCGAGACGATGTCGTAGCGATTATGGGTGAAGACACGGAAAACGCGGGAGGCATCACGGGTTCGCAGATAGTCGAAGTAGAGACTCGGGATCAGCTCGCCCGGCACATCCTCGTCGCGCTCCAGATCGAGGAGCACGTACTCGAGATCGGTGAGCCGGCAACTCTCCAGTCGAGCCTTCCACAAGCTTCTCGCGGGATGGAGAAGATCGAAATGCGGGAGCTCGGCCAGCGCAAAGCGCAGGCGAGAGAGAACGAGCCGGGACTCGAGAAGTGGGAGATCGAAGGACTTCCCGTTGAAAGTCACCAGGCTCTCGAAGCCACCGAGCGCCGTCACTAGCTCGTGGAGCATGGCCTCTTCCTCGGGATAGTCCCGCATGAAGAGCTGGCGAACCACGAAGCTCTCGTCTTGGATATAGCCAAGTCCGATGAGAAAGGCCGCGGTGCCCGATCCGCCGGACAGCCCGGTGGTCTCGGTATCCAAGAAGACCGCCCGCGTCAGATCGAGCTCTAGACTCTCGTCTCCCTTCGCCAGCACGGAGAAAGCCGAGGGAGAAACGACCTTCAGGCGGGAGAGGCTCACGCTGCCATGCCAATGGTCGAGAGGGAATCGGTGCTCGACCTGATAAAAAGCACCCCTCTCGTTCTCGACGCGCCGTCCTTCCAGCACTTCGTCGAGGGATACGATCCGTCGAACCTCCACCGGCTGGGCCTGCCGGCGCCGTTCGGCACCGGCCTGGTGGGTGGCCGCCACCAGTCGTTCGAGTCTCTCCTTGACCGAGAGAGCTCCGTCTTCCTCGGCAACCTGGCCCAGCATCTCGCGCTCCAAACGATAGAGTGATTCGCGAGGAGCGGGGGAGGGGAACTGGCGTTCCAGCTTGTCTCGGGTCCGCACTAGCTCGGCTCGATGCGCTCGAGGATCGACAAGGCCACCTCTTTGCCCTTGACGCCCACCTCGCCTACCGGTCCCACACAGGAAGGGCAGCCGTCCTGGCAAGGGCAGCCTTCGATGAGACGCTTGCTCTCCTGAAGAAGCTTGCCGTGGAGGCGGAAGAGAGGCTCCGAAAAGCCGATTCCACCCGGGTAGTTGTCGTACAGAAAAATGTTGGGCTGGTAGGCCGGTCCTATTTCGGCTGTTTCTTGACGATGTCGGCTGACCCCCGCCGGGCTCTTGAACCCTCTTTCCACGGAAGCGACGCCTTGGGAGTTGTCGCCGATCGCCACTCCAATATCCGACCGGTCGCACATGAGGAAGAGCATGGCAACCGTCTTGAGCGTGTTCGCCAATCCCACCACCCCGTCCCGCTTCTGCTCCGACGTCACTTCCAGGCCGGCCAGGACCTGGCGGGGGATGGTGAGCCAGTAGCCGGTGGTGTGCATTTCTTGCTCGGGCATGGTGAGCTCCCCCGAGCCGACGTTCTCCAGTGTGTAGAACTTGATCTTCTTGAAACCGACCACCTGCGAGACCACGTGAACCTCGCCGTGCGAGCGGATGGCACCCCCCATGGTGGTGGAGTCGAAACGATCCAGGATGTTGACTTTCGTGTAGGTGATGGCGTCGGTGAAGTAGTCCGTCTCACATTGTCGCACCGTGGCGCGTCGCTCGGCGTAGTCGAACCGCTCGACAAAGTATTGTTGTCCTTCAACGATATAGATGGCTTTGTCGTGCAGGGTGGAGATAGCGCTGGTGAAATCCACTTCCGCAACCACCCGCGGGCTCGCCGTCTCGTCGACCACCACGAAGTTGTCGGAGCTCACCGAGCGGAGGCTCACCGCGTCGGCGGGGTAGGACTCGCTGGTCCAGTGCCAGCGGCCGCCGGAGTGGTGCACCAGTCCGTGCTCCTCTAGGAAAGCCAGGATGTCTGCGAGGTCCTCGCCACCGAAGCTCTCTCCGTCTCGAAAGGGAAGCTCGAAAGCGGCACACTTCACGTGATCGAGCAGGATGGAGAGATTATCGGGATTGATGAGACCATGCTCGGGCGAACCGGAAAAGAAATAGTCGGGGTGGTTGATCACGAACTGGTTGATGGGGCTACTGTTGGCGACCAGGATGGCAACCGACGAGCCCGTCCGTCGGCCGGAGCGTCCCGCTTGCTGCCAGGTGGAGGCGATGGTGCCCGGATACCCGGCCAGGATGGCAACGTCTAAATTGCCGATATCGATACCGAGCTCGAGGGCGTTGGTCGAGACGACGCCGAGCACGCTGCCTTCACGCAACCCGCGCTCGATCTCCCGGCGTTTTTCGGGCAGATAACCGCCGCGATAACCGCGCACGACATCGCGTGCCGTCACTTCCTTTTCCAGCGCGTCCTTCAAGTAGGTGACCAGCACCTCGGTATTGAGGCGGCTGGTGGCGAAGACGATGGTTTGCAGGCCACGCCGCAAGAAGGACAGAGCCAACTGACGTGCCTCGTGAATGTAGGAGCGGCGGATGCCGAGCTCTCGGTTGACCACCGGCGGGTTATAGAAGAGGAAATATTTCTCGCCCCTCGGTGCGCCGTTGCTGTCGATGAGAGTGGCCGGCGCCTCGATCAGCTTCTCTGTCAGCTCCTGAGGGTTCGCAATGGTGGCCGAGGAGCAGATGAACTGGGGTTGTGATCCGTAGAAGGCCGCGATGCGGCGGAGCCGGCGGAGGATGTTGGTCAGGTGACTCCCGAACACCCCGCGGTAGGCGTGGATCTCGTCGATGACGATATAACGCAGGTTCTCGAAGAGCTTGACCCACTTGGGATGGTGAGGAAGGATTCCGCTGTGCAGCATATCGGGGTTGGTCATCACCAGGTGGCCGCGGGAGCGGATCGCCTTGCGAGCGTCCTGGGGGGTATCCCCGTCGTAGGTGAACGTGCGGATGTCTGCACCCAGCTCATCGATCATCGCGTGGAGCTCTGCCAGCTGGTCTTGGGAGAGCGCCTTGGTGGGAAAGAGATACAGGGCGCGCGTCTCCGGGCTGCGCAACACCGCATCCAGTACCGGCAGGTTGTAACACAGCGTTTTACCCGACGCGGTCGGGGTGACCACCACCACGTTCTCGCCCGCCTCCACCCGCTCGAAGGCTAGACGCTGATGCGAATAGAGCCTGTCGATCCCGCGTGCGCGCAGAACCTCGACCAGAGAGGGTGACAACTGGGGAGGGAAATCCTGGTAGCTTCCGGGCAGAGCGGGGTAATGCCGGAAAGCGGTGATGCCGGGAAGGCGAGAGGCCCCCGCCTCGATCTCGGAGATGGCTTTCCTTAGGGCCAGCGCGCGATCCGCGGGGGCAAGGATCTCCGCCATAGATAGCCTAGGATAGCCGAGTTTGGATGAGGCGTTGTCGCAAAATCAACCCACGGTCATAATACATAGAGCCACTTGAACTTGTGGGGTAGAGACGTTAGAATAGTCTTTGACGCTTGTCGAATCCCTTCTAACCAAGATTGGTTTGCCCAGTGGTACTGTTCAACTACGCCCTCAAAGAGCTGACCGCAAAAATAGTGTTCTATGGGCCGGGCCTGAGCGGCAAGACCACCAATCTGCAGTACATTTACGATGAGCTCCCGCTTCAAAACAAGGGCCGACTGCTCACGCTGGCCACCGAGACAGACCGCACGCTCTATTTCGATTTCCTCCCCATGGAAGCGGGAACCTTCCGCGGGATCAAGACCCGAGTCCAGATCTACACGGTTCCCGGGCAGGTGTTCTACAACACGACGCGGCGCATGGTTCTCAAGGGGGCGGACGGCGTCGTTTTCGTGGCGGACTCCCAGCGTGCCATGCTGGAGGCCAACCTGGAGAGTCTCCGCAACCTCCGCGAGAACCTGGTGGCGCACGATCTGAACCCGAACGAAATCCCGCTGGTAATCCAGTACAACAAGCGCGATCTCGCGGATGTGATGAGCGTCGAGGAGATGAGCCAGAAGATCAACACGCTCAACGTTCCTTTCTATGAATCGGTAGCCACCGAGGGGGTCGGGGTCGAGGACACCTTGAAGGCGATCACCAACCTGGTGCTGCGATCGGTCACGGACAGGTATGGGGCCAAACCGGGTACCGGCTTGCCGGTGGCGCAACCCGCCGCCTCGGTCGCGGCCGGCGGATCGTCCAGCAGTGAGCGCTGGAAGAAGCCGGAGGTGACGAATCCTTTCTCTGCCGCGGAGGACGACCCGAGCGTGGATCTCGGTACGACTGAAGACCAGTTCGCTTTGGGGAAGGGGGATGGGGTCGCCGCCGAGCAGCGGCGGAGAGCGGCCACCCAGCCCTCGACCCGTCGCGGAGGCGCGGAGATTTCCGGAGGTCTTTTCAACGAGCTGGATATCGAGGGAGTTCTTGAGGACGCTCTTTCCGGCGCAGACGTGACGCCCTCGCCCAGGAGCATCTCACCTCTGGGAAAGGCTTGGAGAAAGGTCAGGGATCTGGGAAAGGGTCAAGGGATGGATAGCGTGGAAGAGAACGAGATTAACCTGCTGGTGGACGGGCTCGGTACGGACGAGCAGGTATTGCCACTGCGGAATGACGTGACGACCGCACCGGCGGGTCCGGCTCGACCCGACATCGGCTTTCACGAATTGGAGTTGGAGTTGGAGGCTGTCGTTCTGCCGTCCCACGCGACCGGCACCTCCCCCGCGTTGGAAGTCCGGATCGATGCGCTGCCCGGTTCCGGCGAACCGCAGCGAGTGGTGGTCCCGGTCCGACTTTCCATCGACCCGGATGCCACGGAGGCCGAGTTCAACCTGACCTTGAGCATCAAGATCAAGAGGAGACGGGCTTGATCAGGGATTCAAGAGGGCTGGCGGGGAACCTTGAGGAGTGAATATCCTTCCTGGCCGATGTACAGCTCGAACGCCTGTTCTGAGCTGGGCAAAGTGAAGACCGCGCTTCCGTAAACGGCTTCCACGAAGGGGAGCCGGTCGCCGTACTCGTGCATCCATAACCACAACTTGTCGGTACCTCCGTTGATACGGTAGCTGGATCCGGAGTCCGTCTGGTGGTCGGCATTGGTGGCGTGGCTCGAGATCCGAGTCACCTTTTGGCTGGTGCGGATGCCGAGGAGAGCCAGTCGAGGATCCCATTTCAGGATATCGCCGCCCACCTCCCACATCTCACCCTTCAGGAGATAGTGGGAGGGCTCTGCTTCCTGCCCGTCATTCACCTGCGTATAACGCAACAGCAGTTGGTAGTCGGGATTGTCGGTGATGCGCTCGCACTCGATGCGCGCCACCAGAGTGCGATCGGTAAATATCCCGTAAGTCCTGAGGGAAGTGGATAGAAAGGCGGCCGCCGCCGCCGAGGCCAGGAATGCCACCGAGAGGACCAAGGCGAAGAGACTCCGGATGGGTTTGAGACTGGCCAGGGTTCGCGTGCGGCTGAAGTCGAGCAACCAGCTTCCCAGAAGCGTGAGAAAGCCCAACCCGGTAACCGCAAGAACCATCGCCAAGAGCGCCAGTCTGCCACCGAGGGGAGAAAGAAGGTCGTCCAAGTTCATGGCAGCTCTATTCTAACGCAGATGGCCGCTTCCAGAGGTGTGGTCGATCACTATCGGCGAGCTATATACTGAGGCTCGAAGACATGGCAAAGCAAGGCGTTCTCATCGTAGATGACGAATCGGGCTCACGGCGCGGGCTCGCCGAGCTGGTGGCCAGCTGGGGCTATGCGGCCGAGACGGCGGCCGATGGCGCGGAAGCACTGGAGAAAGTGGCGAGCTTCCGTCCCCAGGTGGTGATTGCCGATCTCGTCATGCCGCGCATGGATGGAATGGAGCTATTGCGAGCGCTATCTGGGAGTCTCGGCTACCTGTCCTTCGTCATGCTCACCGCCAAGGGCACCATCGCCAGCGCCGTGGAAGCGATGAAGCAGGGAGCGTTCGATTACCTGACGAAGCCCATCGATACCGGTCAACTGAAGGCCGTGCTGGAGAGAGCCACCGGGCGATCGGCTGTCTTGGAGGAGGTAGAGCGCTACAGCAGCGGGGTCGAATCGACCGGGCGTTTCGGCAAGATGGTGGGCAAGAGCGCCCCCATGCGTCGGTTCTACCAGCAGCTCATGCAGGCGGGTCCATCGTCGGCTTCGGTTCTGCTGGTCGGAGAGTCTGGCACCGGCAAGGAGATGGTGGCGCGCACGCTCCACGAGCTCTCACCGCGGCGCAAGGGCCCGTTCATCCCCATCAATTGCTCTGCGATTCCCGAGTCCCTTCTGGAGAGCGAGATCTTCGGACACGAGAAAGGGGCCTTTACCGGAGCGGAGGGGCGCCGGGAAGGTTGTTTCGAGCTGGCGGACACCGGGACAATCTTTCTCGACGAGGTGGTGGAGATGGCGCCCGCCACCCAGGTCAAGTTGTTGCGCGTGTTGGAGGAGCGAGCCTTTCGAAGGGTGGGTGGTCAAGGAGAGATCCAGGTCGACGTGAGAGTGCTGGCGGCGACGAACCGTAATCCGGAGACCGCCCTCAAGGAGGGTAAGCTGCGAGAGGATCTCTACTACCGGTTGAACGTCTTCCGCCTCTTCCTGCCGCCACTGCGAGAGCGCTTGGACGACGTTGCCTTGCTGGTGGATTACTTCATACATGAGTTCAGCGAGGCCAACGGTAAGCCACTGGCCGGCGCGGAGCCACGCGCCCTGCAGGCGCTGGCTACCTACCACTGGCCGGGCAACGTGCGAGAGCTGCGCAACGTCATCGAGCGGGCGGTGATCGTGGCTTCCGATTCGCGGATCGGTTTGGACGACCTCCCTCCCTTCGTGACGCGTGGGCGGAGCACCGGAGATTCGTCATCCCAGCCGTCGGACGAGCTCGCCCTGCGGGTAGGGACGACCGTCGAACAGGCGGAGCGGAATCTGATCCTGAAGACGCTCGAGGCAACGGGTCACAACAAGACACGCGCGGCGGAGATCCTGGGCATCAGCTTGAAAACGCTCCACAACAAGCTGAAGAAGTATCGAGAGTCCTGAACAGGTGGGATTCCGCGGTAAGCAGATCGCAACGCTGACTCTGGTTGCCGGAGCGGTCGCCCTGGCCACCAGCCTGATGAATGCCGCCTCGCTGGCCAGGCTGGGCGTGAGCGAGATCCAAAGTCGAGCCGAGCTTCTCGCCCAGACTCTCTACCATCAGGCATCTCGGATCATACGCGAGCAGCGGGGGGAGGATATCCGCACCGCCCTCCGCTCCGATGCCGCGCTGCGCAGCGAGGTGGAGGCCATGGTGGGCTATTCTCCCACCACGCTGTACGTGGCGATCGCCGACGAGCTGGGAGTGGCGATTCTCCACAGCGATCCCCGCCAGGAGGGAATGTTTCTGGTCACCGCCGCCTCCCTTCCGGAGTTCGCGAGCCGCGGTCCTATCTCCCAGCTGTGGGCGCTCAGTCGGGGCCATCAGGTCTTGGGAGTCGAGCTTCCTTTTCTGGTGGACGGCGAGCCCTTCGGCTCGATTCGGGTTGCGGTCTCCACCTTGTTCCTGAAGGAAGAGCTGGCCGGTGCCATTGCTGGAAACGCCGCGCTGGCAGCGGGCGTGGTTTTGGCTTCCTTCATCGCTTCCTTCTATCTGGCCAATCGGCTGCTGGCGCCCATCGAGATGCTCCGGCGAGAGCTGGCGCGCATCGACACGGGCGGCGAGGAGCCACCGCTCGATCTGCGGAACGAGGAGGACGTCAGTCGCGTCGCCGAGTTTTTCGCCTCGATGAGCCGCCGTTTGGCAGACGACCGCCGTCTCCGGGAGTCCGGTGAAGCCTGGTTGGAGACCATGTTGGGAGGTTTGGCGGACGCGGTGATGGTGGTGAGTCGAGAGCGGAGAATCCTTTCTCTCAACCGGCCGGCCGGCGAGCTCTTGGGTCGCTCTCGCACCGACCTGCAGGGCAAGCCGCTCTCCGACGTGCTGCCTCCCGACCATCCTCTGCAGAAGATCGTCGAGGAAGCGTTCTCGCAGAAGGAGGCGGTTGGTCCGCGCGTCGTTCCCCTGCAGGTGGCCGATCGCGAGGTTCCCCATACCCTGACCGCGCAGGTTCTGGGAGAGGCGGACGTCTTCGGAGTGATGGTCAGTGCACGAGACATGGAGAAGCTCGCTCGACTGGGGTCCCACCTATCGTACTCGCAGAAGCTGGCCGCGCTGGGACGACTGACCTCGGGCGTCGCTCACGAGATCAAGAATCCTCTCAACGCCATGGTGATCCATGTCGCCTTGCTGAGACAGAAGTTGAAAAAGGCCGGACCCGAGGCCCAGGGCTATCTGGATGTTTTGGAGGAGGAGATCCGGCGCCTGGACGGAGTCATTCAGGGATTCCTGAAGTTCACTCGGCCCGAGGAGCTTCAACTGGAAGCGGTCACCATCGAAGAAGTCCTCGGCGAAGCGACCCGGCTTCTGGTGGGAGAGGTGGAGAAGAACGGGATCCGTTTGGAAACGAGAATCCCTCCCAACCTTCCCGAGGTCTACGGAGACCGGGAGCTTCTACAGCAGGCCCTTCTGAACCTGATGATCAACGCCTGCGAGGCCATGCCGGGAGGCGGTGAGCTCCGCCTAATCGCCAGTCGTCCCGAAGAGGGCCGCATCGGATTGGATATCGAGGACACCGGTGTCGGCATCGCCCCTGAAGAGCTTCCCAAGATCTTCGATCTCTACTACACGACCAAGAGTAGAGGGAGTGGGATCGGCCTCTCCATGGTTTATCGCATCATTCAGCTGCATGGCGGAGAAGTGACGGTAAGCTCTACGCCTGGACAAGGAACCCGGTTTACAATTACCCTGCCTGAGGTCGTGGTCTGATAATGAAGGCGAGGGGTTTCGCCGGGGGTAGTTTTCTGGCCATGGTGGTCGCGGTCTGGGCCGGGCTCGGACTCTCCACTGGATGCCACAAGAACGCGAGGGCGGAGTTCCATCGGCCGCCCGCCTCCGCATCGGTCCCCGAAACGGTCCGGGAAGTTGCCGAGGCAGAACCGGAAGTCCAGAGCGCTGCCGTCGAGACGGACGCGACGAGCGAGGTCCCGCAGCCCGTCGAGGAGACCGCACCGGAGCCACAACCGGCCCAACCCAAGCCCTCGCCTCCCCCCAGCCCCGCGCCCGCTCCGCCTCCACGACTGCAACTGCCGCGCAACCAGCCGGACGCTCGTGAGGCGGAGTCCATTGCCGACAAGCTCGATCGTACCGCGGACCTCTTTCCCGTTCTCCGCAATCGACCACTGAGCGTCGAACAGCGAGAGCAGGTGGAAGCCGCGCAAGCCTTCGTGGCACAGGCGCGAACCGCGCTCGCCGAGGGGGATGTGGTCCGGGCCTCGGTTCTGGGCGACAAGGGGTTCCTCCTTGCCGAGGACGTCGAGCGGGCGAGTCGTTGAGCCAGACCGCCACCCCTATTGAGTAGTTCTTACATCACCTCCCGGCTCCGGTAGCCGGATTCCACATAACCGCCAGCTTTCTAAGGCACATCGAGCCGCGGCATCCCTGGCATGGACCTTGCTCTTCGCAGGTCCTACCGGGAACGAAGGTCCTACCAAGAATGAACCGCATTCTGATCGTTGAAGACAACCGACGCATCCGCGAAGGGCTTCAAGCTCTGGTCGAGAACGCCGGCTTTCGAACCGCCAGTGCCGGCGATTACCGTGGTGCAGCGGAGCTGCTTCTGACCGAGCGCTTCGATCTTCTCATCACCGACTTGGACCTACCGGGCGGCACCGGCTTGGATCTGGTCCACTACGCAAGAGCCGTGTCTCCAAAGATCGCGACCATACTCGTCACCGCCTTCGGTTGCAGTGAGATCCGCAAGCAGGTCCAGGAGCTGGAGCTGGCTGGGTATTTCGAGAAACCCTACGATCCCGCGGTGCTCATGGAGCGCATCCGTTCCTCGTTGGGAGCCCGCAAAAGAATCAGCGCGCGTTCCGTTCGATCTGATTGATCACTCTCGCCGGTCGTTCCGGCCATCGAGCTCGAGCCGGCTCTCGACATCCTGCACTCCGACCACAGCGGAAGCTCGCCGTTCGGCAGCCTCCGCTTGTTCGGGAGTCTCGACGACTCCGTCCAAATAGACCGTACCGTCTCGTGCCATCACCGTAATGTCGAGGCCTTTCAGATCCTTGTGGAGCGAGAGCGCGGCTCTTACCTTGGCCGCCAGGGAGACGTCGTCCAGTCTTTGGCCCAGGCTTCTGCTCTCGTCCGTCTCATCGATCCCCTGATCCGCCAGCTCCGGGTTGACCGCCATGAGGCTCTCGATCTGTTCTATCCCCGGGACACTGGCGGCCACGCCTTCCGCCTCTTTTCTTTCTGCATCACTCGCCACCTCGCCGGTGAGCGTGACCACGCCCTTTCGCGTTCGAACCGAAATGGGTCGCTCTCCCAAGACGCGATGGAGGGCGAACGCTGCCTTCACCGAGGCCAGAGTAGCCGCGTCATCGAGGCTGCCGCCGACCAGGGGCAGCTCTCGGTGCTCGTAATAGAAGTAGGCTACCCAGACGAGCGAAAAGAGCACCAACAGGTAGAAAAGCCCCCGAAACACGTTCGCCTCCGATCCCTCAGTCGATCTTCACGGTGATTATCAAGCCAGCGAGCGGCTTGCAAGCGCCAACCGGCGCCACGCCGTGTGCTATAATCCGCCGCGCCTTGTCACACGAGAATCTAGAATAGGAATTGCCCGCTTGTCCTTCGCCCTCCTGGCCCTGGTAACCCTCGCCCAAGGTGTGCCGGCCGTTCAGGAGTCCTCGCCGGAAACCCCCGAGGTTCACTACCAGCGTGGCATGGAGCTATGGAGAGCCGGTGAGCCGGCGGAGGCTCTGAGGCATCTGATGAGTGCCTCCCTCGATCCCGATCTGTCCCTGTACGCCACTCGGCAGGCGTCTTTGATGGGCGAGTTCGCTCTGGAACTCCTCTACCACGGGTTGTGGCATCGACAGGAGGAGATCCAAAGGCAGAGTGCCATCATCCTCGGCTGGATCGGAAATGGCAAGGCGGTCGTGCCACTGCTCTACCGCATGGGATTCCCGGACGCGCCGCTCGAGGTGGAGTACGCGCTGCGGAAAATCGGAGACGTGACCCCGGCGCAGCTCACCGGCCTGCTGGAGCATGCCGCCCTCGACAATTCCGCCTTGCTCGACCGTCAGGTGTCGAGTTTCGTGAGGCTTTGCCGGGCGTTCGCCGCTCCGGTGGATCCGGTGCCGGTCGGGGCGCTGGTCGAGAGGATCGAGGAGACAGGAGCGAAGGAGCTCGAGGAGCAGCCCTTGGGGCACCGGGCCAACGCGCGCATCCAGCTGTTGCTCTTTCTGGCGGAGAGAGGCGTCGCTGGAGCGGCCGCGCCGTTGGCCGGGGCGATCCAGCCGGGGGCGGAAGAGACCAACCTGACCCTTGCCGACTCCTTGATCCAGCTCGGTCCAGCGTCCGCGCCCTCTTTGGAGAATGCTTTCCACAAACCGCCCGACCCATCCTTGCGCACGCTCCTAGCGGTGACCCACTACTTCGCGTCGGGTGCGTCGGAGACTGCCATGACCGGCCCGGTCTCCTTCATTCTCAACGAGCTCTCGACCCGCCCGGAGTCGGCGGTCGCCATGGCGAGCCTGGTGGCGCATTTTTCTCGCCGTCCCAACCCTCTGCTCTCCTGGTTCACCCACCATCCCCAACCGGAAGTGAGGCGAGCCCTGGCACCGCGCGAGCTGAACGACGAGGAAGTACGCGCCCGGGCGGAGCTCCAGAGCTTTTTTCTGGAGAAGACGCGCGATCCCGATCCCCAAGTCGCGGCCGCGCATCTCCGCGTCCTCTCGGCGTTCCTGCCCGACAAGGAGGTGGAGTCCAGGCTGGAGGGGATTCTGTTCTCGGGCGACGCGCCCCTTGTGCTACGTGAAGAGGCGTTGCAGATCGCAAAGGAGCGAGCCCTCGGCCGACTCTTGGTAGCGGTTCTCGCATCGCCGGATCATCCTTTGCGGCTTCGAGCGGTCGAGGCGGCGAGCGAGTCGACCGATCCCGAGGTCGTCTCCGCCGTGCTCGCCATACTGCAGGAGCCCTCGCCGAGCGCGACCAAGCGATCGGCCATCGCCGTGGCAGCCGAAAAGTGGAAACGAGCCGAGGCGCGCCAACCGCTGTGGGAGCTCCTTGGCTCGGGAGATCCTCTCTGGCTCGCCGCCGCCCGGGGTCTCGCCTCGCTGGGAGTGACGGAGGCGGTCGATCCGTTCCTGGTCATGCTGGACTCCGGGATTCCCATCGATCCCGAAGACGCGAGCGCACTCTATTTTGCTTTTACTGGGATCCCGTCGCGTTTCGTCCGCGACGCCGCGGGCGGGCATCGTTTCGAGCCGCTTTCCCTGGAATGGCGGCCTCCTCCCGGCAAGGTCCTCATCGTGCTCAGGGAAAAGAGTGACTACCAGGGATGGGTCAAGGTGGAGGAGCGTTGGAAGGGGAAGAGACTCTTTCGGTTGGATGAAGGTCAAGGCGAGCTGGTGCTCTACGATCGCGGGCTCTTTTCTCAGGTGGAGGAAGGAGCTGGTATCTTGGTTCTGGAAAATTCCGTGCGCCAGACCCCGCTGAATCCCTTGGATCTGACGGAGAGCCACCAACAAGAGGCCGAGGCATTGGTGTCTCTGCCCGCACCACCCTTCGCCGGACTGGAGGCTGATGGATTGCTTCTTCTGCACGGAGGACGCTGGGTCACCGTGGCGCTCGGCCGGGATCTCCGAGACCAGGAAGGGGAAGGGGGTTGGGGTAGGTCGGCATTGGTGCCGTTGCGTTTTTTCGATCGCGACAGCATCCGCTGGTCCGAGGAGGCACCACCCTCCGGCTGGCTCTCGGCCGATCCGCAGCCCTTGCCCTGAGTCTCATCCCGCCGCAGTTTGGTCCGTCCATGGCTATCCTTTATAATCGACGCATATGAACGAGACGAACACTACCGACAAGTTGCCCAAGACGCTGGGTGAGCTCGAGTCCAGTGACTTGGGTAAGGCAGGGTTTGCCGGGAGAGGCGTGCGTGACGAGATCCGGACGAACGTGGCTCGCATGCTGGCCTCGGGGGAGGAGCTCTTTCCGGGCATCGTCGGCTACGAAGAGACCGTCCTACCCCAGCTGATCAACGCGCTTCTCTCTAGACATCATTTCATTCTGCTGGGCCTGCGAGGGCAGGCGAAGAGCCGTATCATGCGCAGCCTGACGCGTTTTCTCGACGAGGCGGTGCCGGCGGTGGAGGGGTGCGAGATCCACGACAGTCCCTACCGGCCCCTTTGCCGAGCCTGCCGACAGAGGATCCGCGAGCAGGGAGATCAAACTCCCATTCGTTGGCTCGGTCGCGAGGAGCGTTACGTCGAAAAACTTGCCACTCCGGATGTGACCATCGCGGATATCATCGGAGATCTCGACCCCATTCGTGCGGCGCGAAGCGGACTCGATCTGTCGGACGAGCTGACGATCCACTACGGCCTCTTGCCGCGCGCTCATCGGGGGATCTTCGCCATCAACGAGCTTCCCGACCTCGCCGCGAAGATCCAGGTGGGATTGTTCAACATCCTCCAAGAAGGTGACGTCCAAATCAAAGGGTACCCGATTCGCCTCCGTCTCGATGTGCTCATGGTGTTCACCGCGAACCCGGAGGACTACACGGCGCGCGGCAAGATCGTGACCCCCCTGAAAGACCGTCTGGGATCGGAGATTCGCACCCACTATCCCGAGACCCTGGAGCAGGCGGTATCCATTACCCGGGAGGAGGCCTGGACCGACCGGCGCGAAGAGGGAAGCGTGCTGGTGCCCTACTATCTTCGGGAAGTCGTGGACGAAGTGGCCATTCAAGCCAGGAAGGATCGGCGCGTCGATCAGCGTTCCGGCGTCAGCCAACGCCTCCCGATTACTCTGTTGGAGAACGTGGTCTCGAACGCGGAGCGCCGCGCCATTCTGCACCAGGAGGGGACGATCGTTCCACGGGTCTCGGATGTCTACGCCTCTCTTCACGCCGTTACCGGAAAGCTGGAGCTCGACTATGAGGGTGAGCTGAAGGGTGCCGAGGTGGTGGCGCGGGACCTGGTGCGCCGCGCGGTGGGCCAGACGTTTCAGAAGTATCTGGGCGGCGAGGATCTTCGCCAAGTCATCGACTGGTTCGAGATGGGGGGTTACCTGAAGCTCCCCGACACCACGCCCGCCCAGGAGGCCTGGGCAAGCCTCAAACAGATCGAGGGGCTGTTCGACAAAGCCCGTTTACTCGGCGTGACGCCCAAGGACGCGCCGGCGGTGATGGTTGCCGCGGCAGAGTTCATTCTCGATGGGCTGGCGGGGATGAAACGGATCAACCGAAGCGAGGAGCGGCGTTTCTCACGCACCGACCGGGCGCATCCCGAGATCGGCATGGAGTCGGTCGACACCGCGAAACGACGCCTGAACTGAGGGCCCGGAATTGTCTATTACCAAGTACTCCAGGTATCGACCGGAAGCGCTAGAGGACCTTTCGCTGGAGGACCTGCTCCAGCAGCTGTCCGACTATTTTCTGCGCAGCGGATTCCAGGACGCTTTCGGCTTCCATGAGCTCGGTGAGGAAACGATGGCCGAGCTGCAGGAGGCCATCCTCAACGCGCTGTTGGAGCAGGGTGCTCTGTCCCGGGAAGACGTGGAGCGGATGCTATCCGAAGCCGAGAGCTTCGAGCGATCGGAGGTCGCACAGGTACTCAATGAGATCATCGAGCGCATGCAGCAGGAAGGCTACATTAGGGTAACACCCCAGCGCTCCGACGCCACCGCGCTCGGAAGCATCGACGGGACAGAGCCGGGTCGAGTGGAGCCTTCTCGGGGAAGCGTTCGGTTCGAGCTCACCGACAAGACCATCGACTTCCTGGGGTTCAAGACGTTGAAGGACCTCCTGGCCGGTCTCGGGAAATCGAGTTTCGGGAACCACGAGACCAAAGAGCTGGCCACCGGTGTCGAGATCACCGGCAGCTCCAAGCCCTACGAGTTCGGCGATACACTCAACGTGGATGTATCGCGCACCCTTCTTTCTGCGGTGCGGCGAAACGGTGTGGGCGTGCCCATCGAGCTCACCCACGCCGATCTCCACGTGCATCAGTCGGAATACCGGAGCTCTTGCGCCACCGTCCTCATGCTCGACTGTAGCCACAGCATGATCCTCTATGGCGAAGACCGCTTCACGCCCGCCAAGAGGGTCGCGCTCGCATTGTCTCATCTGATCCGCACCCAGTACCCGGGCGACAGCCTGCATCTGGTGCTCTTCCACGACAGCGCCGAGGAGGTGCCTCTTTCCCAGCTCGCCCGTGTCCGGGTGGGTCCCTTCTACACCAACACCTGCGAGGGGCTCCGACTCGCGCAGCGAATTCTTTCCCGCCAACGCAAGGACATGCGCCAAATCGTCATGATCACCGACGGGAAACCCTCCGCCTTGACCTTGGAGGACGGGCGCATCTACAAGAATCCGTTTGGTTTGGATCCGCTCATCGTCGACCACACCTTCAAGGAAGTCGTGGCTTGCCGACGATCCGGCGTTCTCATCAATACCTTCATGCTCGCCCGTGACCATTCGCTGGTCGGGTTCGTGAAGAAGGTGACGGAGATCGTGCGCGGAAAGGCGTACTTTACCACTCCCGCCTCGCTCGGCCGCTATGTCCTCATGGACTACGTCAACAAGAAGACCCGCACCCTCCACTGAGCCGGCCCTTGGCGGTCGCCGACCGCCTTGCCAATTCCGTCGAAAAACGATATATTATTGTATCCAATAAGGTAAGAGCTGGACTACGGCCCGCAGCCCTTCGGGGCAAGGGGCCGTTGTATTTCAGGAGACGGACACCTGGCGAGGGAGCGAGGGGAAGGATGGCGGAGGATTGGAATGGTCGGGAACGCCGGAAACACCCGAGGATTCCTTTGAAGGGAGAGGTGAAGGGGAAGATCCACACCGTCTCGTCGGCTCCCGTCATCGATCTTTCCGTGGAAGGAGCCCTTCTGGAAGTACCCTGCGCGCTGAAGCCGAAGTCGCTCTACACCATGCGCCTGGCCATCAGCCCTACCGAGCACCTGGAGATCAAGGGAAAGGTGATCAGGAGTTACGTGCACGGCTTCGAAAGGAACGAGAGGGGGGAGACGGTCGTCAAATATCGAGCCGCCGTGCAGTTCCAAGCTATTTCCGATTCCCACAAAGAGACCCTTTATCGGGTGGTGCAGAGACTGTCTCAGAACGCGATGAGCGCGAATTTGGAGCGCGACAAGGTCGTCTGAAACCGAGAAACACGAGGCGAACCATGAGCGATGTCGAGCAGGAACGTCGAGGAGTTCGGCGAACCGAGGCTGGTGGGAACCTGTCCGGGCAACTGGAGATCGATCTAGAGACCAACGTGCTCCAGATCTCGCCGGGCGGGATGATGGTGGAGCTGGAAGTACCGGTCAACGTCGGGTCGGAGTATCCCTTCACCTTGGACATCGACGGCCATCACTTAGATCTCGTCGGGGTGGTGCGAAACTGCGAGCCATCCAGGCCGGGCGACGCATCGACCTCCTATCACGTAGGCATCCAGTTCCGCGGCCTCGACGACGAGCAGCAAGAGATCTTGACGCGTTTCGTCGAGAGCAAGCTTTAGGATGAGGTGGTGGAGCTGACGGGGATCGAACCCGTGACCTCGTGAATGCCATTCACGCGCGCTCCCAGCTGCGCCACAGCCCCACGAACGCCTCTCAGCTTATCACACATCTATGATCAGCGAGTCCGCTCGCTCCAACGAGAAAGGAGAGAGGGGGGCGAGGGATTAGTTAGGAGGGAATAACCAACCGTGGGTTTCAGATGATTTTCGATCGCCTCGTTAAAGGCGATCTGTGGTCCCAGTCTCCATTTAGTTTAAGGTGTGAGCCCTCGCCCCACCTGAGCCATTCTAGACACGGCCTCGACCTCCGCGCAAATAAACCTCACCAGGCCAGATTGTTCCCATAAGCCAAATTGATATAATGGCTTACGAGGAAGTGACTAGGGTCTGGTGGCTCTCACGGACTTCAAATCCGATGGTTCCGGGCTAATCCTCGGGACGGTGGGTTCGATTCCCACGCACTTCCGCCAAGCGCCATGGGCACGCCCCCGGACGACCCTTTTCCCGACCCGGTACGGGTGCCGGTGGAGGATAGCTTCGACCTCCACAGCTTCTCGCCCCG